>PXBV01000336.1 GCA_003565575.1 Psychroflexus sp.
TTAAATTAACCTGACTCGTTATGATTTCTAATAAAGGCTGCATTAGTAGTGCCAACTTTCCTACAAAGGTCTTGTAGATTTGATTGATTAAAACCAAGCTTGCCAAGGAATTCTAGAAAGCATTAGTAGTAAAGCTAATGCATAAAAAATGGCTATGGTTCTAAATTTTTTATTGGAGGCTAGTTTCTTTTTATGCTTACTGTATCCTATTGTAATAAGAACTATAGATATAATCATAGTGAGTGGATGCTCTACAAGATAAAGCCTAAGTGTACTGTCTCCCATTACACCTTTCATACCAACTTCAGAAAAAGCATTAAAGTAAGGGCTCACAAAATAAATGATTAAACCTATGAGTAGCTGTAAATGGGACACAATAAGTGTAAATAAGGAAATTCTAAAGTCTTGTGGTGCAAATGATTTTTTACCTAATGTTTTTACAATAGCATTAAATGTTGCTAATATCAGTACTAATAATACTAAATAAGCCCAATACGAATGAACAATTTTTATGACTTGGTACATAGTGATGGATTTTTAATTTTCAAATAAAGCTTTAAGTTCAGTTGCATCTGTTGGCAGCAATTTTCCTGCTAATACTAAGCTGAGTTGTTTTCTCCTAAGAGCTGCAGCGTATCTTTCTTTTTCTAATTCAGTTTGAGGTTCTAATTTAGGCACTTTTACAGGATGACCCGTATCATCAACCGCTACAAAGGTATATATGGCTTCATTAGCTTTGGAGCGCATACCACTTTCTCTGTCTTCTATCCATACATCAATAAAAATTTCCATAGATGTGTTGAAGTTTCTAGAAACTTTAGCTTCTACGGTAACTACGCTACCAAGCGGAATGGCTTTGTTAAAGGCTACGTGATTAACAGAAGCTGTTACAACAATGCGTCTTGAATGTCTTCTAGCAGCAATGCTTGCCGCTCTATCCATTCTGGCTAATAATTCCCCGCCAAAAAGGTTATTAAGAGGATTTGTTTCGCTGGGCAAAACTAAATCTGTAAGAGTAGTTTTAGAGTCTTCGGGGGTTTTTACTTCCATGTATAGTTTTCTGCAAAGATAAGTTTTGTAGTGTTAAGTCGAGCTTAAAGTTGTTTAACATATAACCAGGCTTCTGGACTTTCGTTGGCCTTGATTTTTCTAAGCTGTGCTAAGGCTTCGCTTCTATCTGTATAACTTCCAAAGGTGACTTGATGAAGCCCGTAAGCATTTGTACCAATTAAACTGGCATCGTAGCCTTTTGCTTTCAATAGGCGAACTTTCTTTTCGGCATTGCTTTCAACTCTAAACGCTCCTGCTACAATGTGGTATTTGGGAAGAAGCACTTCTTTCTTTTTTGTGCTTAAAGGCAATTCTGAAAAGGTATAATTAAAGTCTGCTTTTTGGATTTGATCTTGTAGCAGACTTTCTGCTTTCTGAGCTTCTTTATCATTGTGTGCAGCAATTCGATTACTGTATTGATATAAGCCTCCAAAACCAGCTAAACTGAATGCAATAAGTCCAACGGCTGCATATTTAAGGTATGGCCGGGGAACTCGCTCTTCCTTGTCTTCAAATACCTCATCAGAAGGTTTTGAATTACTTACACCTACACTTGAAACTGGATATAAATCTTTTACTTTAGACACTACTTTAGGTGTTGTGGACTCAGCTAAAGTTTCTTCAATCTTCTTTAGCTTCACTTCTTGTAAACCAAAAGACTCTATAAAATAATTGATGTAATCATTCGGTTCAAAAGATAATTTACCTTCATTACCCAAACAGAACCTTCCTAAACTTGGAATATCTATAACCTTATCTGTAGTTATTGCTGCATGGAAGTCTTCTACAAATAGCTGAATTTTTAACTTAGCACTTTCAAAGTCCATTGATTCAGCTTTAGCAATGGTTTCTGCAAGAAGTCCATCTTGATTTTGAATGGCTTTATTGAAGGTAATTCTTTTAGTTGGAGGCGTAAATTGATGTGTATTTGGGTGGTATTCCGTAGTGCTTTTTTGAGTAACAAAAGCTCCCAAACCAGGCACAATAACACATTCGTACCTATACAATAAGTGTTCTATATAATGCTCTACTCTCATGTAAACAAAGTTAATTTTTTAATTGGGATAAGCAACAGGGCTAATAGTTTAAATGTTTATTTTCTTAAAACTTAAATTTTATACCTGAATAAATTCCAAAAAAGTAAGGTCGAAAATTATCTAAATTATCACGAAATGTATTAATTTGATACATGAACTTTGGTTCCAAATTCAATGAAATTCGTTTGCTGAAACTATAATCCATACCAACCCCAAAATTGGCACTAAAACTAAAAGAGTTTAAGTTCTCCACCTCTCCTAAATTAGATGTCTGCCCACCACCTTCAAAGAAAAGCTCGTTATTGTTTAATAAAAAGGTACTAGCACCTCCAAGAATATGAACACCAAATTTTCGATCTATAAGCGCATATTCAATTTCTAAGGGTACTTCTACAAAACCTAACTCATGATTTAAAGAACCAATTGGGGAATTGATTCGTGTTGGCTCTGAATTTAAGGTTGATAATTGAGGTTTGTTTTGAATGGTGTTACTCTGCGAAGCATCTATCAAATTAACATTAGTTACTCCAAAACTATTTGAGTTTGAAGGTATTGGATTTTCTCCTCGTAAAGAACTAGAGGTGGTGGACATCACAACATTTTGAGTATTGTAGCCCATTGTAACTTGGTTAATCCCAGTTCTGATTTTGATGTTTTTATTAATAGCATAAGCAAGATGAACTCCATAGGACATGTTGGGGTTACTACTCGTTTTACCTTGAAGTGATGGTTCTACTGGATTTCCGCCACCTATAGAATTCATAAATACGGGGGCTACCGTGGGTTGTAGAGCCCAAGTTTTGCTAAATCTATCAGATTTGTTTTGTACTATAAGGTTATCGTTTTCAATCTCGTCAAAAATTGATTTTTTGTCTTCGGGTGTGCTCTGCTCTTTATAGAGTGCTGAAGTTATAACAAAGTCTTTAGATTTGATGTGGATTGCAGGGTTTTTCAGAAGATTTGCAATCACAATTTGGACTTCCTTCTTTAGTGCCTCTTCATTTACCTGTTCATTTACAATGCTTGAGCTAATTTCTTGGCCCGCCTCAAAATTATAAAGGTCACTAGACCACTTCAGGATTTTATGATTGAAACTCTCTTCAATCTTATTGAGAGTTTTAATGGTGGTAGCAGAGGAATAAACTGGCACTCTAGTCTCGATTAAGGCTGGAGTTGACTTATCAAAATTAGCTGAAGATCTGGAGGTAGAATTAATTTTAGAGTTGTTGTAAAATTGACCAATACTTATAAATATTGCTAATATGGCAGCTATGGAAGCTATTTGAGGCCAGTGGGAAAGCCGGCGATGAGCAGCAGTTTTTTGCAAAATCCCTTTTTCAATTCCATTCCAAACTTTTGAAGACGGAGTGGACTGAAGGTCTTTAAGTCCTTCTTGAAATAAGCGGTCTATGGATTTTTTGGACTGCATCTATCTAATGTTGATTTTATAGGTGAACCTATTATCAAGGTTGGCACTTACTATTTTCTTTCTTAGTAGTTCTTTAGCTCTAGATAAATTTGATTTTGAAGTTCCCTCAGAAATCTGAAGTCTTTGCGCAATTTCTTTATGAGAAAACCCGTCCAGTGTGTAAAGGTTAAACACGAGCCTGTAACGGTCTGGAAGGCTTTGTATGCATTGCAATAAAAATTGAAGTGTAAAAGGCTGATCCTCTACATAAACCTCTTCTGCTTTTAATGCTTCTTCATTTACAAGTTCAAACACTTTTTGATTCCTATATCTCTGAAGGCAAGTGTTAACCATGATGCGCTTAAGCCACCCCTCAAAAGACCCATTATTATTAAATTGATGAATTTTTTCAAAAATTTTAATGAAAGCATCTTGTAAGTTGTCCTCCGCCTCATCGTAGTTTCTAGAATATTTTAATGAAATACTAAATAAAACGCTAGAAAACATCTCGTACAAGAGCTTTTGTGACTTAATGTCATTTTTCTTGCAACGCTTTATAAGTTTTTTTAATTCCATTTATTCTTCTTGACTCACTTCTCCGTCTACCACGACTTCTTTATCTATGTATATAAATTGCCCATCTTCGTCCAAATCTTTTAAGAATCTAAATTTAAAATCAGATTCAATCCTGTTGGTATAGGTGGTTTCAATTGTAATTTCCTCTGGATCAAATGGACAATTGGCCGCTTCAGTGAAAATAGTTACAGCTCTTACAAAATAAATACTATCGCCTTCGTTAGTAGCTTCAAAGCTAGAAAAATTATGGCAAGGCGTGTTTTTTTGGTAGGTGATTTCTATATCATAGCTTCCCCCTACTTTCATAGTGTCTGGCACTTTAGCTTCTAAAATACTTGATATTTCAGTAAATTGGAAGTTGAAATCGTCATCACCTCCAATGCAACTGGAAAAAAGCAAAGAACTTAAAGCTATGGCTACTATATGTTTATTAAGACCTATCATTTTTTATTTACTAGATGTTTAAAGTTCCTTGAGGTTGCGTTTTAAATGTTGATAAAAACCTATCACCTACTTCATACCAAATATAGTTATTTTTTAATTTCAGTACCCTATGCAATCAGAAATGAATCCTCAACTCTTACCAATAAACTTTTCAACTTCTTAAAACACTTCGAACTTCTATTTTAGGATAAGAAAAGCCTGCCCGTATTTCTTGGAATGTAGGCCTGTAAAACATCGAAATTCTAGAGTGTACTTTCCTTATATAACTTCGTGAAGTGCTTGTAGAAATAAGGAATGGTTTCAATGCCTTTTAGGTAGTTCCAGATGCCAAAATGTTCATTGGGAGAATGGATAGCGTCAGAATTGAGTCCAAATCCCATCAACACGGTTTTGCTACCCAAATACTTTTCGAACATAGAAACAATAGGAATACTGCCACCACTACGCTGTGGAATGGCTGGTTTACCAAAAGCCTCTTGAATGGCCAAGTCTGCGGCTTGGTATTCTATCCCATCAATGGGCGTAACGTAGGCTTGGCCACCATGATGAGGCTTTACCTTTACCTTTACGCTTTTGGGGGCGATGCTTTCAAAATGAGTTTTAAAAAGCTGGGTGATTTCCTCCCAATCTTGGTTGGGCACTAATCGCATAGAGATTTTAGCGTAGGCTTTGCTCGGAATTACAGTCTTAGCGCCTTCGCCGATGTAGCCACCCCAGATGCCGTTAACATCCAAGGTAGGCCTTATGGAATTGCGCTCGTTGGTGGTGTAGCCTTTTTCGCCGTGAATGTCTCGGATCCCGATATGTTGTTTGTAGTCGTCTAGATGGAATGGTGCTTCGGCCATTTTCGTGCGTTCTTCATCGCTTAAGGTTTCTACTTTGTCGTAAAACCCAGGGATGGTGATTCGGTTATCTGCATCGTGAAGCGAGGCAATCATTTGAGACAAGATATTGATGGGGTTGGCCACCGTACCGCCGTACAAACCAGAATGCAAATCGCGGTTGGGGCTTTCTACCTCCACTTCTACATAGCTTAAACCTCTTAGACCGGTAGTGATGGAAGGCTCGTCTTTGCTTATCATACCCGTGTCAGAAATAAGTATCACGTCATTGGCTAGCAAGTCTTGATGTTCTTTTAGAAAGGCTTCTAAATTGATACTTCCTACTTCTTCTTCGCCTTCAATCATAAATTTGATGTTGCAGGGCAACTCTTCGTTTTGCATCATCACTTCCATAGCCTTTACATGCATGTACATTTGCCCTTTATCATCGCAAGCGCCGCGAGCAAAAACAGCACCATCGGGATGGATGTCTGTGGTTTGGATAACAGGCTCAAATGGGGGGCTATTCCAAAGATTGATGGGGTCTGGTGGTTGCACATCGTAGTGCCCGTAAACCAAAACCGTTGGAAGGGATTTATCTATAATTTTTTCTGCATATACGATGGGAAAACCAGGGGTTTCACAAATTTCAACACGGTCACAACCCGCAGCTTCCAAATTGATTTTTACAGCACCAGCAGTCATCAAGACTTCTTTTTTGAACTGTGGATCTGCACTGACGGACGGAATTTTGAGCAATTCTATAAGCTCATCAATAAAGCGTTGTTTGTGCTTTTCAATGTAAGGCCTTGTATCCATAGCGTTTTATTGTTTTGGTCAAAAATGTCTTCTTGTAGTTAAAATTCTTTTGAATAGAGTAGCAAATTTAGTATTTCCAGTTGAATTGCCCTTAAGCCTTAAAAGTCATCTTAACTATTTTGGAAAAAAAGCAAGATTTACTATACTGTTAATATAAACTAGGTTTGCATTGGTTTTGGTGTTGTTTTGGAGCTCATCCCGCTATCCATTCCAAGTCCGCACTTGGCAGCTAGCAAAGCTAAATCCGCAAAAGAGCTTCCGTTGGTCGCTTTTTGCAGTCAAGCTTTGCAAAGCTTCCAA
>PXBV01000296.1 GCA_003565575.1 Psychroflexus sp.
GCTGATATTGTAGAGCTGATTGAAGATAAGATTCAAAAAGAGAAAGATAAATTAATTCATCACTGGGAAGAAGAAGGTATTAAGCTAGAGAAGGCTAGGTGGGGAAGGTTCAAATTGTCTAAAGGTAAAACAAAAGTAGAGCTTCCTAAAACTACAGATGCTGAAGGCATGGCGCTTGACGAAGCACAAGCTATTTTAGAGAAAAACACTAAAAAGAAAAAACCAACAAAAAAGAAAGCTACAAAAACCACGCGTAAGACTACAAAGGCAAAAAAAACAACCAAGACTAAGAAGGCTTCATCATCAAAAAATGCAAAATAATATCAATTTAACTACATGACATTTGAATTTCTTGAGCCTGTAGATGTAGATTTGCAGGAAACTATCCAGTCCTTTTCTAACCAAAGCCTTGCAAGTTTTGTAACCTTTTATAACAGCGAGGAGGAAATCAACTACAAAGACAATAACCTAGCTTTCATCTGTATAAAAGACGCTAGGCTGAGTGTATATAAAGAAAAATCTGATTTTTTTTATGATGATATTCGGTTAGAGCTTTATCAGATGTATGTTGGAAATTGGAATCTAAACATTTTAGACCTTGGTAATATTCAAATGGGTGATGAGGTCTCAGATACAGCCTATGTTTTAAAATCTACGCTAAATTATTTATATAGTAAATCAGTAATTCCTATCCTTCTTGGCGGCGGACAAGATTTTACTTATCATCAATATAGAGCTTATGATGGTATCAAATACATGGTTAATTTGGCTGTTGCTGATTTCAAATTTGACTTAGGAAACTCAGATTTACCTTTGCAATCTCAATCTTACGTTGGTAAGATGATTACAGCAGAACCTTATAATCTTTTCAATTATTGCAATCTTGGCTATCAAACTCATTATTCTTCAAGGGAAGAAATTGATTTGATGGAAAAGTTGTTTTTTGAGTCTATCAGACTGGGAGAGCTCAAGCAAGATTTCAAAAAAGTTGAACCCATTTTGAGGGATTCAGATTTATTTAGCTTAGATATGTATAGTGTAAAATCCTCAGAAATTGCAGACTCCGGTCATAAAACCGTAAATGGTTTTGATACTTTAGAGCTATGTCAACTTTGTAGGTATGCCGGTATGAGTGACAAGTTGAGCTCATTTGGTCTTTATGAGTTACAAGCACTATCTAAGTCTGAGAGCCTTATTCAACTTGTATCTCAAATGATATGGTATTTTATAGAGGGCTACAGTTTAAGGCTTAATGAAAAAGTTACAGAAGAAAGTCCTTACTTTATAAAATACAGTGTTCCAATAGAAGACGAAGTTTTAGTATTCTTGAAAAGCGAGGTGTCTCAGCGGTGGTGGATTAAAATTCCTAATGCAAATAATAATTACTCTAAGCCCTCGTTATTACCTTGTGATGAACAAGATTATATAGAAGCTACAGCAGCACAATTGCCAGAAAGATGGCTTAAAGCAAAATATAAAAACAACATGTAGTTGAAATTATCAGTTTATTAAGAAAAAATTGTTTCTTTGCACATAAGAGTCTCGTTTAATTAATAGAATAATTATGAATTTTAGTTTTAAATCTACTAGGGGTTTATGCCTTGTTTTGCTTGCTGTGTTGATGGTGAGTTGTGGAAAAAGCGACAAAGGCCAGCTTGTAGGAGTAAAAGGTAAAAAATGGTTTCCAGAAAAACCCTACGGTATGGTATTGGTAGATGGAGGATCTTTTATAATGGGTAAGTCTGATGACGACCTGGCGGGCGTCAAAAATGCACCTCCTGTTACAGTAACCGTTCCTTCTTTTTATATGGATGAAACAGAGATAACCAATTCTGAATACAGGCAATTTGTTTTTAGAGTTAGAGATTCTGTAGTAAGACAAAAGCTAGCTGAAGCCGCAGAGCTCACTGGAGAGGATGGTGATGATGGAATACATCAGTTTGCTTTCAAAAATCAAAGAGACGATGATGATTTGACACCTTTTGAAGAATTTTCTAAGCATTACAATCCATTTAATCAAGCCCTTAATTGGAACCCTAAAATCATTTGGGATCCTGCAAAATATCCAGATGAGGATTACGTTTATGTTATGGATGAATTTTATCTTGATGAAGATCAATCTTATAACGGAGGGCGAATGCTAGATGTTACTAAATTTCGATACAGCTACAAAACTATGGATGTAGATGCTGCAGCAAGGTCTAAAGGAGAGAGGACTGATTTTATAACCAAGCATGAAGTTATGGTTTACCCAGATACCACTGTTTGGATAAAAGATTTTAATTATTCCTATAACGAGCCTATGCATAATGACTATTTTTCTCACACGGCTTATGACAATTATCCAGTAGTTGGAGTGACATGGGAGCAAGCTAAAGCCTTTGCAAATTGGAGAACAAAATATTTGAACGATTATAAAAAATCCAAAAAAGAAATGAATGCTAACTTTTTTAGACTTCCTTCTGAAGCTGAGTGGGAATATGCTGCTAGAGGAGGTATTGAAGGAGGAACATATCCTTGGGGCGGACCTTACACAAAAGATGATAGAGGCTGTTTTTTAGCAAATTTTAAACCATTAAGAGGAGATTATGCCGCAGATCAAGCCCTTTACACTGTAGAAGCAGACGCCTATGAGCCTAACGATTTTGGGCTGTATAACATGTCTGGTAACGTAGCAGAATGGGTTAATACATCTTATGACCCGTCTTCTTATGAATACATGTCATCCATGAGTCCAAATGTAAATAATACTAAAAATAAAAGAAAAGTTGTGAGAGGTGGTTCTTGGAAGGATGTAAGTTATTACCTGCAAGTAAGTACTAGAGATTATGAATATCAAGATTCGGCTAGAAGTTATATCGGTTTTAGAACAGTACAGGACTTCTTAGGAAATTCACTAAACTTAAATTAAATAATAAAAATAATTTTTTATCATGGCAAAGTCAAAATCAAGTAAAAAGCTAATGAATATGGTGTATGGTCTTGGTGCTTCTATAGTTATACTTGGAGCGCTCTTTAAAATCATGCACTGGCCCTTTGGAAATGAAATGTTAATTTTAGGTTTAGTCGTTGAGGCTTTAGTATTTGCTATCTCAGCTTTTGAGCCCGTGGATAATGAGCTAGACTGGGCTAAAGTTTATCCAGAACTTGCTCAAGATAATCCATCAGAACGCTCCAAGTCTAACGAGAATGAAGTTGAAGATGAACAAGGGCTTTTGTCAAAAAAATTGGATGAAATGCTTAAGGAAGCTAAAATCGATTCCAGTTTAATGCAAAGCTTAGGAGAAAGCATCAAAAACTTTGAAGGTGCAGCAAGAAATATTCAACCTACAACAGATTCTATAGAATCCCAAAGGAAGTATAGCCAAGAACTTACTTTAGCTGCTACTCAAATGGAATCATTAAATAATTTATATAAGGTTCAAGTCGAGTCTGCCTCAAAACAAGCGGAAGCAAATCAAGCTGTTGCAGATAATGCTGCAAGATTGAAGGAACAGATGGAATCCCTAACTGCCAACTTAAATTCACTTAACGGTGTTTATGGAGGCATGTTAAGTGCTATGAGACCTAAAGCCTAATACAAATTTCATAATAAAAAACTATGGCTGGAGGAAAGCAAACCCCAAGACAGAAAATGATTAACCTCATGTATTTGGTGTTCATTGCCATGATGGCGCTCAATATGTCTAAAGAGGTGTTAACAGCATTTGGATTGATAGACGAATCCTTAACAGAAGCAAACGAAAGTTTTGTAAGCAAAAATCAATTTGCTGTAAACAATCTTCAACAAAAAGCAAAAGATGCTCCAGATCAATTCGAAGAAGCGGCAACACTAGCAACTTCCATTGCTTCATTGACTAACACTTATTTTGAATATTTAGGGAGCCTAAAATCTGAGCTTAAAGAGACAGTAAAAGATCCTACAGATTACGAAACTATGGACAAGTCAATTTATCTGGATGAAAAATTGATGTCTGGCGGCAACTTAACTGAAGACGGAAAAGTTTTCATGAATCAAATGCAAACCTACCATGATGGTATGGTTGAACTTTTAAGCGGTAACATAAAATATGATCAAATCAAAAATAGTATTGATAGTAAGTTTAACGGTGAATCTATCGTAGATAGAGAAGGAGTTACAAAAACCTACATCGATTACCATTTTATAGGGTATCCTTTAGTGTCTTCTGTTACCAAACTGTCTTCCATGCAGAATGATATCAAGGTATATGAGAATGAACTTCTTTCACTTTTACTTTCTGGTGAACTCGCTTCTATTGCTGAAGTGAATACGTCTAACTATTCTACTTTGTTAGAGTCAGTAAAATCCGCATTCTTTTCTGATGAAAACTTTGAAGGTTCTGTGGTCTTAGGTAGAACAGACGAGACTACTCGACCTAATAAGGTCATATTGAATTTAGATGGTAGAGCATTAGAAGAAGGCAAAGATTACGTAATTGAAGGAGGTAAAGTTCAATTGAAAATGCAAGCTGGAAACGTAGGGGAGCATAATATAGAAGGTAACTTAATATTTACACAAGATGGTGTAGATACAGAAGTTCCTGTGTCTCAAAAATATCAGGTTATTCCTAAACCTAACCAAGCTATCGTTTCTGCCGATAAGATGAATGTGGTGTATAGAGGTATTAAAAACCCTATCACAGTGTCTATGCCTGGCGTTCCGTCCAACAAAATTACGGCGAGTAGCCCACAAGCCAATTTAAACAAAATCTCTGGTACAAGTTATGAAGTAGTACCTTCAACAGGCAATGAGCTTAAAATTAATGTTACAGGAGAAGTTGACGGTAAGCGAATTACTTCACCGCCTGTTACTTTTAGGATAAAAAGTTTACCAAGACCTACCCCAACTGTTAGAGGGGAGATTCAAGAAGGGTCTGCTATTCAGATGCCAAGAAATGCTCTTAAAATCTCACAAATTGGGGCAACATTTGAAAATTTTGATTTTGATATTACACCTGTAGTTAAGCAATTTACATTAAGTATTCCTGGACAACCTTCTATGGTTATAACAGGAAATAGATTAGACCAAAGAGCACAAGGACTTTTAGACCTTGCTAAAGCTGGTGATGTTGTGCAAATTTTTGATATACGAGCTGATGTTCCTGGTGTGAACGTTAAAAATATGCCAGCACTTTTAGTTCAAATAACAAATTAAAAAAAATAATTATGTATTCTAATTTTAAGCTGTTTTTAGGTTTGATTTTGGTTATGACACAAAGTTTTGTCCTAGCTCAATCCAACGTTTTAAACTCATCAAAGCCTTCTCAGGTAGGAGTGCTTTCTGAAAAGCAGGTTAACTCTGATGATGATAAGCCTTTGGATTATGGTTATGTGGGAGATAGAGATGTGTTATGGTCTAAAGTGGTTTGGGAGAAAATTGACTTAAGGCAAAAGGTGAATTTTCCACTTTTATACCCAACTCAGGATAATGCTTTTAACCCGAACAGGAGGTCTTTATACAAAGTTCTACTAGATGGAATTGCTAAAGGGGCTAAAAACCCTGATGCTAAAGACGGAATCACAGAGGTGTATGCCACTAGCTATTTTACCACCAAACGTAGTTATGAAGACATATTGGGTTCTACGAATTCTGTTTTCCTTCCTAATGTAGCCTTGGATATATTGAGTCAATATGGGATTACAGGTACAGAAAATGTGCAGTTGTTTATCAATAGATCCCTAGCTGGAACACTGTCAGATTATCCTAACCAATATCCTAGCTCTCTCATTGATCAGATGGAGCCTTATCTCATCCCTACAGAAATTACAAGTAGAGATATTTTAGAATACCATATTAAAGGAATGTGGTACTTTGATAAGATGCAAGGAGAGATGAAGTATAGATTGCTAGGAATTGCGCCTGCTGGCTATGATATTCAAAGCCAAAATCCAAGTTTTACAGGAGAACCGCAAATCATTCCTTATTTTTGGGTTTGGTTTCCAGATGCAAGACAAGCTCTGCATAATGCTAAGGTAATTAATAATCAAAACAGCTCTATGCCGTTTAGCTTCGATTATCTTCTCAACTCTAGACGTTTTGAAGCTTTTATCTATAAAACAGAAAATGTTTATGAAGACAGAGAAATTGCTGACTATATTCAAGATAATGCTTTATTTCAACTTTTGGAATCCAATAGGATAAAAGAAGAAATAAGAAATTTTGAACTCGACATGTGGAATTATTAAATTTTAATTCCAAAATTAGATAAATGGGCCCTCCTAAATGTGAGGGTTTTTTTATTTTAAATTTGAAAGTTAGTCACAAGTTTTAGCTTAGTTTCAATTCAGCTACCTTGATGTAGCTAAGTTGCATGAAGTTTGATGTTGAAGATTGTGAGGAATTCAACCTAAATATTTTAATAGATAGACTGAAATGAAAGATGTA
>PXBV01000365.1 GCA_003565575.1 Psychroflexus sp.
ATAAAGTTCAAAATAATCCTCTACAAAGCTAAAGCGGATTCCAGAATCATAAACAAATTGAGTGTTGCTGAAGCTATTTTTATAAAAGCCCACATCACCATAGGCAAAAATCCAGTTCCATATGGTTGTACTCACATTGGTAGAAACTATCCAATCATCTGCAAAGCGTTGTTCAAATCTAGATTTAAACCCACCTTCAGCCATGATAAATTGCTGGCTAAATAGCCCGCTTTGCTCGCTTCTACCATAGTAGTTATAGTCAAATAAATAATCTGTTGGTCTGTCCAATGCAAAACTAAAAAAGTCGGAATCTCTAGCATTATTATGTAAAAATAAACCGCCAAAAAACCTAAAGTTGATTTGTCTGTTATTATCATAAAGTTGCCTAAAGCTCAGTGTAGAGGACATTTTGCTGAACTTTTGAGACACTTGAAAATCCAATGAATTAGTAAAAAACCTATCTAAATTTTTATTAGAAAAGTTGTAGCGAAGATTGAAAACATTATAATTGGGTTCATTTGTGGTAACCAATTCATTTTCATCTTGAGTTACATTTACAGACCTTAAGAATACATTATGCCGTCTATTATCTCTTAGGTCTGATGGTCTGTAAGTCATGTTGATAAAAGCAGAATACCTATTATAAAACAAATCTTGGTCATAGGAAAAGCGCACTCCAGAAATACCGTAATCTACTTTAAATAAATTTTTATCTTTAAAAAATTGTGTATAATCTAAAGAAGCACCTCCAACGATAGCATCACTATTAAATCCATATTTTGGATTAAGTTTAAAGTTGAATTGCTTAGGCAATAAAGAAGTATTATACAATTTTGGTCCCAAGGATATACCGTCATACAAATTATAATTAAATTCTGGAGTAATAAATAACTGATTGTAATTTGGGTCTTCTATATCTTCAAGGATTCTTAGTTGAACGGGCCTATTAAAAAGTTTGTTGTGGCTCTTAAAATTATTTCTTGGATTTACTTCAGGGATAATCTGCTCATAATTGACAGCAATTCTATCACTTTTTAAATTAGGTCTATATACGGTGGTGTCTTTTTTGAATGGGCTTACCCAATCTTTAGAAATAACGTGACCATCGCGAAGTTGATACAAAGCCACAGGCATTGGATTTTCTGTCTTGTTTACAAGTTTTATTTCTAAAGAATCATCTAGAATTCTTACATTTTTTACTTTAAAATCAATATCTTTTGAGCTACCAAGATAGTTGGAATAAAACCATGAAATATCTTTTGTTGTTAAGGAAGAAAGTATGTCAAAATAGTCCTCTGGGGTAGAAAATTTAAGCTTGTAAGAGTTGAAGTAGAGTTTTAAACTCATGTTGACAAGTTCTTCACCAAGATAATCTTCAAGATACTTAAAGCCTAAGCCAGCCTTGTAAGGGTTAGATAATTTTTGATTAAACTTAAGCAAACTGTCTTGAGGAGAGTTGATTTTCTGGCCAAGATTTTGTCTTATGGTTGTGGAGTGTATAAAATTATATTTGTCATTAAATTCTAGTTCTGATGCATGCATCCAACGAAGGCCAATCACATTTGCAAATGACCCAAGAAGCTTAACGTCTGGATAATAAGTGTCTACATAGTCCATCATGACTTTAACCATAATTGCATCTTTAAACCATTGGTGATCTCTGGTGTGTGTTAAAATTGACCTTCTAAAATATTGATCTGTAATGGTTTTAAGTAATTTCATGTCATATTGAAAACCATCTGGAAACGGACGGATAAAGCTAGGCAACTGATTAAGTCCATAAATAGGGGAGAGGTTGTAGTCTTCTTGGGTAATTAGCATTTTTTCAAAGTCAAATTTGCCAAACCGTTCTTCTAGAAAATATACAATCCTATCCATAATAAGTGCTTCTATTTCTGGCCTTAGGTCGCTATCTTTTAAATTGGTGAAAATTTTGACGTGATCGGTTTGAACAGTTTCAAAATTGTTTATGCGTTTTATAAATAAATACGGACCTACAAGACCTTTGCCTTTAAGGATTTTCTTCTGAAAACCTACTAGTTCAGTTTCAGTTGTTTTTTCTTCAAAATTAGAAATCAAGCTGTAGGTGTTAGGATATTCAAGGTGAAGTTTATAGTCTAGCTGCTGGCTGGGATAATCATTCAAATCTTTATGACTATATAGCACCCAATCCTCGTTTAAAATTGCAGGTTCAATAAGCCAGTACTTTAAATTCAACTCTCTTTGATTCCAGCCAAAACCGGTAAACTTTGAGTCTGGAATTTTTAGTACATAGCTCAACTCAATGTCTATAGATTCCTCAGGTTTCAGTTCATTTTCAATGGTAATTTCAATCAAGTCTGGTTGCCCGCTTACACGATTCCAGTAGAATCTAGTGTTTAAAACCTCCAAAGTCTTAATTTCTGTTCCACCTCTTTCAAAATCCGACGCAAAATGAAACCTTCTTACATATTCTTGAGCATATCGTTTTGCTAGTGGACTTTTTTTATCAGAAAAGGCATGGATCCAATCATAGAGAAAAATTTTAGAAAGAGCTTTTTCTCCCGTATTCTTAAAGCTGATACTTTGATTTACTGTTAAGCTTTTTAAATCGGTAGAGGTGGTTATATCCGCTTCAATCCTATTTTGAGCTAAACTCAAGCAAGATGACAAGACAAGAAATAAGGCGGTTAAATTTTTCAAAGTTTTTTATAGAATTTGATACTAGTGGTATAGCTTTCTATTTGAAGAAAATAAAGACCTTCCAAAAATTCTGAAATATCCAAGTTAAGCTCCTTACTGTTGAGGTCAAAACCCTTAATTTCTTGCCCCATTAGATTAAAAATTTTGCCTTTTTTGTGGATGAATTCTACAGGGAGCTTAATTTCTAATTGGTTGGAAACAAGCGTCCTTTTTAAAATTGGAACTTCTTTTGTTGAGTTTAGAGTTGATAAAAAATTATCTTTAACGCTTAATTCCATGACAACAGGTAAGTGATCACTCATCAAATATAACCATTCCCTCAATTCTTGGCTATAGTCTCCATTACAATCCAAATTATTGATGGATTTATTTAAACAGTTTCCGTTATTTCCATAAGCCTCATAAGAATTTTCAATATAAGAAATGCTATTGCTTTTGGAGGTCATTACATCAGAAATCAACATGATGTCAAACCTGTCATCTAGGCCACCACCTGCACCAAAGCCATCAAAACTGAAACTACTAGTTCGAGTACTTTGGGTGTGGATATCCGCAAAAGTTTCATTGTTATTCCAATCCCCTGGAGCATCTATAGGGTCAATCATTTTTATTGTTTCTGTACCATTCAAAAGACTTTGATAACCTATTTCTGATGCGGAGTACATGTTGAAATCACCTGCTAAAAGAATATTTGTATCATGAGGAAACTCCTTGATGTAATTAATGAATTGCTGGGCCTCAAAGGCGCGTTCAGCCACATTTTGTTGCCCTCTAGATGCTTTAAAATGCGCTACAAAAACTTCTAATTTTTCTGAAGAATTTGTTAGGAGTCGAAAGCTGTAATGATTTATACTTCTTACGTTAGTTTCTATTTGTTGAGTATAGTCTAAGCTGAATTTATCCTCGTTATAATATACTAACTGATGAATTAAAGAAGCTCCCGACGTATTAAATAAAAATGGTGTTTGTTGAAAAGCGGTGGATGTATACTGAAAAGCATCAGTTAAAATTAAATTGGCGTCTCTCTGAGACTCCACCTCGCATACCATAAATAAATCTGGTTGGTAAGTGCTCAGTATAGAATTGAGGATTTCTATTCTGTTTGAAGGTGGTGCGCTAGAAAAGTCTAGCACATTATAAAACATGGCTTTAATTTGAGACTGTCCAAAACTTTGGAGAGTAACCAAAAGGATTAAAAGCAAGCACGCACCCCTTAGCATGATTAAAAATTAGGACTTAAATCGTATTGATTATAAAACTCATCTAATATGGTTACTACTTCTTCCTCTGTATCTACGAGGTGAATTAAATCTAAGTCCTCTTTACTCACAGTTTTAAATTTGTCTGCTAGTGTAGATTTTATCCAATCCAACAAGCCTCCCCAAAAATCAGAACCTACAAGTATGATAGGGAATTTATCAATCTTTTTGGTTTGAATTAGCGTTATAGCTTCAAAAAGCTCATCTAAAGTGCCAAAACCTCCTGGCATTACCACAAAACCTTGAGAGTACTTTACAAACATGACCTTTCTTACAAAAAAGTAATCAAAATCTAGGCTTTTATTAGAGTCGATGTAAGGATTATCATGTTGTTCAAAAGGTAAATCTATATTTAAACCCACAGAGGTACCACCACCAAGGTGAGCACCTTTATTGCCGGCTTCCATAATGCCAGGACCACCACCAGTTATGACTCCATAACCTTGGTCTACTATCTTTCTGGCTACTTTCACGGCTAGTTCATAGTACTTTTCTCCAGGTTGGGTTCTTGCTGAACCAAAAATGGAAACGCAAGGACCAATTTCACTTAGTCGTTCATAACCATGAACAAATTCACTCATTATTTTAAAAAGCGCCCAACTATCGTTAGTCTTTATTTCATTCCAGTTTTTGGGGTGTTTATCTACCATTTTAATTATTGATTAAGTTCTTTTATTAAAAATTGTGCTGTATAGCTTTTTTTCTGTTTTATCAGTTGTTCAGGAGTTCCTTTTGCTACCAATTCGCCTCCTTTCTTGCCTCCTTCGTAGCCAATGTCAAAAATATAGTCGGCGAGCTTGATCACATCCATATTATGTTCAATGATTAAAACAGTATTTCCTTTGTCTACAAGTTTCTCTAAAACTTCCATAAGTACGCGTATGTCTTCAAAATGAAGCCCTGTGGTGGGTTCATCTAAAATATAAAAGGTATTTCCAGTGCTTATTTTTGATAATTCTGTCGCTAATTTAATACGCTGCGCTTCACCACCAGAAAGGGTTGTGCTTTGTTGACCTAAGGTAATGTATCCTAAGCCTACATCTTGTATGGTTTTAAGTTTTCTATGAATTTTTGGTATAGGTTCAAAAAACGATGTAGCCTCATCTATTGTCATCTCCAAAACATCACTAATGGATTTACCTTTGTAACGAATTTCCAAGGTTTCTCTATTGAAACGCTTACCCATGCAAGTTTCACACTCTACATATACATCAGGTAAAAAATTCATTTCAATCACTCTTACACCAGCACCTCCGCAGGTTTCACATCTGCCACCTTTAACATTGAAACTAAACCTCCCTGGTTTGTATCCGCGAATTAAAGCCTCTGGTGTTTTAGCAAACAAGCTACGTATTTCTCCAAAAACCCCTGTATACGTTGCAGGGTTGGATCGAGGTGTTCTGCCTATTGGCGATTGGTTGATGTCGATTACTTTATCTAAGTGCTTGAGACCTCTTACAGTTTTGTGAGGTAGAGCTTCCATTTTTCCGTTGAAAAAATGATTGTTTAAAACCGGGTATAACGTATCATTAATTAAAGTTGACTTTCCACTACCAGATACACCTGTAACCACCACTAGCTTTCCTAATGGTATCTTTATGGAAACACCTTTAAGGTTATTTCCTGTTGCATTTAATAAATGTAAATGTTTACCATTTCCCTTTCTTCGTTTTGATGGAATTGCAATACTTCGTTTTCCAGAAAGGTAATCTGCAGTAAGCGTATCGTGTTTTAAAATGCGCTTGGGGTCACCTTCACTAATAATTTTTCCACCGTTTTTTCCAGCGTGTGGGCCAATGTCGATGACATGATCTGCGCGCTCTATCATATCTTTATCATGTTCAACCACAATCACAGAGTTACCTACATCTCTTAACGCTACTAAAGAATTGATGAGTTTCTCATTATCCCTTTGGTGAAGACCAATGCTCGGTTCATCCAAAATATAAAGAACACCCACAAGTTGAGAACCAATTTGAGTAGCCAGCCGTATGCGCTGTGCTTCACCTCCAGATAAAGTTTTGGAGCCTCTATTTAGATTCAAATAATTGAGTCCTACGTCTTCAAGAAAAGACAAGCGTGTTTTGATTTCCTTGATGATTTCTTCAGCAATTTTTTGCTCACTAGACGTCAATCTCGACACCAAATCTTTGAAAAAACTCACAAGCTCATCTACATCCATGGCTACAATTTCACCTAAATTTTTTCCGTCTATTTTGTAGTAAAGCGCTTCTTTTTTTAAACGACTACCGCCACAAGATTCACAAGGCTTTTTGTCCATGTATTTTTTAGCCCAACGCTTTAAAGCAGCAGAGGATTCTTTTTGATGAAAAGTATCTTCTATAAATTTAGCAACACCTTCAAAGTTATAACTGTAAGATTTATTTACTTTGGAAGCTTCACTGTACTTTTTAAAGGAGGCTTTTCCACCGTGTAAAATTACTTGCATGGCTGC
>PXBV01000207.1 GCA_003565575.1 Psychroflexus sp.
ATGTTAACTTCAGACGAAATTGTTATAGATAGAACAGAATGGGGCATCAAATTTATGTCTAAATCGTTTATCGAGAATCTTGGAGATAACTTTGTAAGCGATGACATGGTTATATCTTTTAACCTAAAAGCCTTTAAAGCTGAATAATTTTTAAGGTAAAAAGAACAAAAAAAACCCTACAAATTAATTTGTAGGGTTTTTTTATTTAGTTCGTATAGTTTAAAAATCCACTCAGTAGAAAGCGACGCACTGAGCTAAGTCAGAGTGTGACTTTCCAGCTTTCCACTGTTTTATGCTATAAAAGGTCATAACTGTTGGCATGATTTAACTAATCTACAGAAAATATTCTAGCCCCAACCCTAAAGGTAAAATTAAAGTTAAATCCAGTTGGACTACCTTCGTTTATAACATCAATTATAATTTGATCTACGCCTCCCCCATCTCTTATAGCTTGTTTTACACTTGAATCTAGTATAAAATAACTACTTGCTTGTGGATTAGAAGTTGAAGACGAACGGTAGTAGATATTTGGAGAGTTAGGGGATGTTGGATTTGCTATCATTGTTTCATTATTATTGGCTGATTGTGATAGATCTCCTTGAAAAGCTAGACTCGCAGGTGGAGGATTTTGGCGCAAGCTTAAAGTTGGATTTTCAATTGTGCTCCCATCTGCTAGTCTAAGTCGGAAATAACCAATATTTGCTAACACACCATTTGCGCCATAAGCAGCAAAACTTAAAACAGAAAAATCAATATCATAAAGGGTACCATCAGTAAAGGTAATTGTAGATTCTGAGGTGAAATCGTCTCTCATAACTAACCCATTGTTAGTACCAGTTAAATGACCATTTCCAGTAGAGCTTAATGTTCCAGTAACAGAAGCATAATCACCTGTAAACGTAACGGTACCATCAGTAGTAGAGGTACGATCAAAATTTAGAACTCCAACATCAGACGTAGTTACAGAAAAGTCACAAGTACTGCCGTTATAGGACACTGTAAAGTTATCTGTACCTTGGGCTATGGGTTCTCCAGAACCTACAAGGGTTACTGTTTTAGTTCCTGCGGTAGTAAAACTTCCACTAGCACTAAAACTATAACCATTCACAGTATTGGTGGTAATGTTGTAAGGACCACCAGTGTCTACAGTAATTTCTAGCTCTACCGTTTCAGTACTAGTAAGTGGCTGCCCGTCTACATATACACCGTTAACAGTAGAGGTACAAGTACCACCGCCGCCTCCAAGTGTTCCCTCTGAGCCGCATAAGCTAAGCCAAGCAGTTGAATTATATACCTCCAAACATTTAGCATCTATATTATAAATCATTAAGCCCTGTGCAGGAGTAGTAATCGCAGCCCTTTCTGCTGAAGTAAGCCGCGGTGGTAAAAAGCCTTTTTCAGTGGAGGTTATATCCAATATGGCCGATGCATCTGGTGTGGTGGTACCAATTCCCACTTGGGCACTGGCGGTGGTCAAGGTTAAGATAAAAAGCAGGAGGAAAAGAGGCCTCTTCCAACCTCTCCCAAGGAGAGGAGCTTTTATTTCTATGTTTTGTTTTATTTTTTTCATGGTCATCTGTTCTTAAGTATGATTTTTTTAAATTATGAATTTTTAGTTTGTTGATTTGAAAGTTCTTAAAGTTTAAAAGTTTAATTAAAGTTTACTTTGTACGTTGTACTTCGTACTCTTTACTTTCTAACTTTCTACTAAAAAAGGAGGCGCTAAGCCAGAACACCTATTTACATAAGGGAAGGTATAGGTTTGTTTAGATTGAGGAGTAAAGGTTTTATACTTGGGCTTCGCATACTTGAGTATAGCGAGCGTATCGTAGTAAGCACCTTGATTAAAGAGGAAATGTTTATTTATAGTAAAGTATTTGCGAGCAAATTTAACTTGTACATTGGCTATTCCAAAAGCTTTGAGGTTGCTTGTAGTAGGTTGAGGTAAGGGAGACATGGGGAATTTGGGAAATCGTTTAGCTTGATGCAAAGCTGCGTTACCCTTAGCATCATTTTCATGATGAGTTGATTTTTTAAGCGAATGCTTATTAGGCAAAGTAACCAAAGAAGCATTGAAATGAGAAATTCCTGTGATAACTGTTCCTTCTACAACATATATTTGATTGACTACAGATTTATCTTCGCTATTAAAACCCTGTGTTTCTGTAAAAGTTTCTGATGCGGAGTTAACTTTGGAATGAGTGCTTGCCTCTTTCGAGAAATCAAAAGTAGTCAGCACACCTTTCTCAACATATATATGTCCTAGACCCGATATGGCTGGTTGGTTGGCATACAGGAAATGGCATAATAAACTTAGAAAAATGCAAGAAAGTCTTTTCACTATGTATTTTTCAAAAATCATATTTGAAAACAAGTAACTAAATCATTATAATTTAAAACACTTTAAACTACAAAATATTCATACAAATGTACTGAATAAAAATAAGTTTAAATAAAACTTAAAAAAGATATAAAATTTCAATTTAAACTGCTCAATTGAAAAAATGACAAAAGCCATTTCTCTTTACGAGAAATGGCTTTTGTCATATAATACCTTAAAAGAAAAGTCTAAGCTTCTCCTGTAGGTCCACCAAAATTCAAAGGAATATTGGTTTTTTCTTGTTCTTTAATAGAACCTTGACTTTTCTCAAAACGATGGATGTTGTCATTCAAAGCTTTCAACAATCGCTTAGCGTGTTGTGGTGTGAGAATAATTCTAGACCTCACTTTATTCTTAGGAGACCCAGGCATAATGTTCACAAAATCCAATACAAACTCCGTTTGTGAATGGTTGATGATGGCTAAATTGCTATAAATGCCTTGAGCCACATCATCATCAATTTGGATATTTAGCTTTTGTTGCTTTTTATCGTTTTGATCGCTCATGATTAATTAAAGTTTACATTCACTTCTTGTTTCTTCTCCATCATAGTCGCCAATTCTTCTTTGGAACCTACAATAATGTCGTCGAATTCTCTCAGACCAGTACCTGCAGGAATTTTATGTCCAACAATTACATTTTCTTTTAAACCTTCTAGATAATCAATTTTTCCACTTACCGCAGCTTCATTTAATACCTTAGTAGTTTCTTGGAAAGAAGCAGCCGAAATAAACGACTTAGTTTGTAGGGATGCTCTAGTGATTCCTTGCAATATTGGAGAAGCGGTAGCGGATTCTGCATCTCTAGCCGTTACCAATTGTTTATCTTCACGCTTCAAAATAGAATTTTCATCTCTTAATTCACGTAGTGTAACAATTTGACCTGGCTTAAGCACAGTACTATCTCCGGCATCTTCAACAATTTTCTTACCAAAGATATTATCGTTTTCTTCAATAAAATCTTCTTTATGTACAAGCTGATTTTCTAAGAAAATAGTGTCACCAGAGTCCTGGATTCTTACTTTTCTCATCATTTGTCTCACAACCACTTCAAAGTGTTTATCGTTAATTTGAACACCTTGCAGTCTATAAACTTCCTGAACTTCGTTCACTAAGTATTGTTGAACAGCACTTGGACCTTTGATGTTCAAAATATCTTCTGGAGTTACAGAACCATCAGATAGAGGCATACCTGCTTTTACATAATCATTCTCTTGTACTAAAACTTGGTTAGACAATTTAACTAAGTATTTTTTGACTTCGCCAAGTTTAGACTCAATGATAATTTCTCGGTTACCTCTTTTAATTTTTCCAAAAGAAACCACACCATCTATTTCACTTACCACAGCAGGATTCGAAGGATTTCTCGCTTCAAACAATTCTGTAAGACGTGGAAGACCCCCAGTAATATCACCCGCTTTAGATGATTTTCTAGGAATTTTCACTAAAATCTTACCTATATTGATTTCTTCATCATCATCAACCATCAAGTGAGCTCCAACTGGCAAGTTGTAAGACCTCATTACCTCATCGACATTATTTTTGATGTGTAAAGTCGGTATTTTACGTTTATTTTTAGATTCTATAATTACTTTTTCTTTAAAGCCAGTTTGCTCATCACTTTCTACCTCATAAGTTTGACCTTGAATAATGTTTTCAAATTCAACCTTACCAGAAAATTCCGAAATAATAACACCATTGTAAGGGTCCCATTTACAGATAATGTCTCCCTTTTTAACCTTGTCTCCAGGGCTTATCAATAACTCAGAACCGTAAGGAATTACATTTGTACTTAATGCTATACCAGATTTTTTATCAAAGATTTTGACCTCAGACGTTCTAGAGATGACAATATCTACTTTCTTTCCTTCGCTATTTTGTCCTTCTACAGTTTTAAGGTCTTCTATTTCTGCAACACCGTCAAATTTTGCATCTAATTTATTTTCTTCTGAAATGTTTCCTGCAATACCACCAACGTGAAAGGTTCTTAGAGTTAATTGTGTTCCAGGCTCTCCAATAGATTGAGCCGCAACTACACCTACTGCTTCACCTCTTTGAACAGTTTTGTTGGTAGATAAATTTCTACCATAACATTTCACGCAAATTCCTTGTTTAGCTTCACAAGTTAATGGAGAACGTACTTCAACAGAATTTAAAGCAGAAGCTTCAATTTTTTCTGCTGCATCTTCATGGATTTCTTCACCAGCATTCACAAGAAGTTCTTGTGAAATAGGATCTATAACGTCATTTAAAGCTGTTCTACCTATAATTCTCTCTCCAAGACTTTCTACAACTTCATCGTTTTTCTTCAATGCAGAAACTTCAATACCTCTCAAGGTTCCACAGTCTTCTTCTCTTACGATAACATCTTGAGAAACATCTACCAATCTACGCGTTAAATACCCCGCATCTGCAGTTTTTAATGCTGTATCGGCAAGACCTTTACGAGCACCGTGAGTAGAGATAAAGTATTCTAAAATGGATAGACCTTCTTTAAAGTTGGAAAGAATCGGGTTTTCAATAATTTCACCACCAGCAGAAGTAGACTTTTTAGGCTTAGCCATCAATCCACGCATACCGGTTAACTGGCGAATTTGTTCTTTAGAACCCCTTGCACCAGAATCAAGCATCATATATACTGAGTTGAAACCTTGCTTGTCTTCACGAATTCGCTTCATAGCAAGTTCAGTAAGATTAGCATTGGTAGCTGTCCAGATATCAATCACCTGATTGTAACGCTCGTTGTTGGTAATAAGACCCATATTATAATTACCTATAACACCTTCAACTTGCTCATTAGCCTCATCAATCATGGTTTGCTTTTCTTCAGGGATAATAATATCACCTAAAGAGAAGGATAACCCACCTCTAAAGGCAAACTTATATCCTAAGCTTTTAATTTCATCAAGAAACTCTGCTGTTTCTGGAACTGATGTTTTCTTAAGCACTTTAGCAATAACATCTCTTAGTGCTTTTTTGGTCATTACATCATTAATAAAACCGACACTGTCTGGAACGGATTGATTGAACAATACGCGACCTACAGTGGTTTCTATATTTTTCTTAATGATATTTCCATGTTCATCTATATCATTAGTTTTTATAGTAATAAGGGCATTCAAGTCAACTTGCTTTTCATTGTAAGCAATATTTACTTCTTCCTCTGAGTAAAATCTTAAACCCTCACCTTTTACTTTTTCTTCTTCAGTGGATTTTCTTGGTTTTGTCATGTAATACAAACCAAGAACCATATCTTGAGAAGGAACTGTAATAGGAGATCCATTAGCTGGATTCAAAATACTGTGTGATGCCAACATCAATAGCTGAGCTTCTAAGATAGCTTCTGGTCCTAATGGCAAATGAACTGCCATTTGGTCTCCATCAAAATCGGCGTTGAATGCAGTACAAACCAATGGATGCAATTGAATTGCTTTTCCTTCAATCAATTTTGGTTGAAAAGCTTGAATCCCTAATCTGTGAAGCGTTGGAGCTCGGTTAAGTAATACTGGATGACCTTTCAAAACATTTTCCAAGATATCCCAAACTACAGGCTCTTTTTTGTCTATTATTTTTTTAGCGGACTTTACAGTTTTTACAATTCCTCTTTCTATCAATTTTCTGATGACAAAAGGTTTGTAAAGTTCTGCTGCCATATCCTTTGGCAATCCACATTCAAACATTTTCATTTCTGGACCAACTACGATAACAGAACGAGCAGAATAATCCACACGCTTACCAAGTAAGTTCTGTCTGAAACGTCCTTGCTTACCTTTTAAAGAATCAGAAAGGGATTTCAACGGTCTGTTAGAATCTGTTTTGACAGCAGAAGATTTTCTCGTGTTGTCAAATAAAGAATCTACAGATTCCTGAAGCATACGTTTCTCATTTCTAAGAATAACTTCGGGAGCTTTTATTTCCATCAATCGCTTTAAACGATTGTTTCTGATAATGACTCTTCTGTAAAGATCATTCAAATCTGA
>PXBV01000009.1 GCA_003565575.1 Psychroflexus sp.
CCTCCAAGCCATTCATCATTAAACGACGCTTGGTTGATGAGAAACGCAAAATTCCCTCCCATAGACCATGGACTTTTATCTTCCTCTTTATTTTCTTCTTGTTCAGAATCTTCTTCTTGAGCATAAACTAAACTTGAAATAAACAGGATTGCTAATAGAAATTTACATTTTTTCATCGTTTCCCTTTTTAGTATCGACTCCGCAAATATATTAAAACTATTTCTTTTTGAAAAGGGGCACTGCAGAACAAGCTTCTCCATACATGATAGACTTGGCGAAAGGTTGCAATTTTTGAAGTACAAGGATATAGGCGTTTTCAGGCACGGGTTTGTTTGAGCACCCCTTGATGATAACAGGCTTATCTTGATATTCAGAAAAGTCCAATTTATTTAAAGCCTTCTGATAAAGCAAGCTATTAAGAAATTCTAAATTTCCAAAAACAGTAAGTTTTGCATAAGGTTCAAGGTAGGAAGTAATTAGCATATATGCCCAGCCTGGAACAATAGCATCTGAAGAACAATGCAGTGCTACATAAGCATCTTTATAACGAGACCAGTCTTGGTCTTTAAGGCTTTCTCTGAATTCTTTTTCCTTTAAAATAATGCCTTGAAATAACCATTCTTTGATGTCTATCAATACTCTCTCACCCTCCGGGTAAATATCCTCTAAGTTGAAGGTTTGGATAGGACTTTTGGCTACTCTGTTTACAATTTCAGCCATAATTATAGCATTCCAAGTTCTAATTTTGCTTCCTCACTCATCAAATCTTGAGACCAAGCTGGATCAAAAGTCAATTCAACTTCACATTCATTTACCCAATCTAAGGAAGCTGATTTTTCTTTCACTTCTTGTGGTAGTGATTCCGCTACGGGACAATTAGGTGAGGTAAGCGTCATAATAATTTTGACGTCATTGTCATCATTTACAAAAACATCATAAATAAGTCCAAGTTCGTAGATGTCTACAGGTATTTCTGGATCGTAAATCGTTTTAAGAACCCTTACGATGTCTTCACCTAGTGCTTCTGTATTTCGTTCTTCAGCCATAATTATTAAGCTTTGTTGTTTTGTTGACTATTGTAAGCGATTGCGTACATTTTCATTTGTTTAATCATACTCACAAGACCATTTGCTCTAGTAGGAGATAGATGCTCTTTAAGTCCTATTTCATCTATAAAATCAGTTTTGGCATTAATGATATCTTCCGGTTTTTGATCAGAAAATACTCGTATAAGAATAGCAACAATACCTTTGGTAATAATGGCATCACTATCTGCCGTAAACTTTATATTATCGTTTTTAAATTCAGCATTTACCCAAACTTTACTTTGGCAACCTTTGATAATATTATCATCAGTTTTGAATTTCTCATCTATGAGTGGAAGTGACTTTCCTAGTTCTATCATGTATTCATAGCGTTGCATCCAGTCTTCAAACATGCTAAACTCTTCAATAATCTCCTCTTGTCTTTCTTCAATACTATTCACTTTGATTTGTATTTTTAGCTTTGATGACAATGTCACCGTCTTTATTTCTAAATATAATTTGTTCTTTTGAATTTTCAAAATGAGTTACAGAAGCAGCTTTTTGGAAAAAAAGGTTTTCGTTATCCATACCGTCTTCACAATACATTTTAGTAGCTGATGCAAATCCTAAATCTAATGTTTTACCTTCCAGTTTATAATTAAAACTATATCTATTACAACCAGCATATCCAGAAATGATTGATGTTTCAGGGTTAACCTGTAGAGTGAGTTTGGCGTCTGAAACGTCTTTACCCTCTATATCTGTTATCTCATAAGTTTGAGGGTAAAGTTGATCTGATGTCATTTTTTGGGCTTTGCATGACACTAGCATGATAGCGGATAATACAATTAGGCTAAAGTTAATAGTTAGAATTCGTTTCATAAGAGCATGGTTTTTGCTTTTTTAAGCGCTGAAATAAATATATCGATTTCTTCGATTGTATTATAAAATGAAAAGGAAGCGCGCACAGTTCCTGGAATCTTGTAAAACTCCATAATGGGTTGTGCACAATGGTGTCCCGTTCTTACTGCAACACCCATTTTATCTAGTAAAGTTCCAATATCGTAGGGGTGTAGTCCTTTTATATTGAAAGATAAAACAGCTGTTTTCTTTTCAGGTGAAGTACCATAAATTTCAACACCTTCAATTTTACTGATTTCATCTGTGGCATACTTTAGCAATTCTGATTCGTAAGAAGCTATATTTTCAAAGCCAACATCATTCATATAATCCAAAGCTGCTCCAAAAGCGATTCCTCCAGAAATGTTTGGAGTTCCTGCTTCAAACTTATGAGGTAATCCCGCATAGGTAGTTTTTTCAAAGGTGACTTCAGAAATCATCTCTCCACCGCCTTGGTAGGGAGGAAGCATATTCAGTAAATCTTCTTTTCCATATAGCATGCCTACTCCTGTAGGCCCGCAAATTTTATGGGCAGAAACGGTATAAAAATCTACATCAAGTGCTTGTGCATCTGCCTTGATGTGTGGTGCAGATTGCGCTCCATCTATCAAAACTTTAGCTCCTACTGCATGTGCTAGATGTATAATGTCTTCAATAGGATTTATAGTACCAAGTGCATTTGAGACGTGGTTTACAAACACTAATTTTGTCTTATCATTTAGCATTTGTTTGTAAGTGTCCATTTCTAACTCACCATGATATGACATTGGTATGACCTTCAAAATGGCACCAGTTTTTTCGCAAAGCATTTGCCAAGGTACAATGTTGGAATGATGCTCCATAGCAGAAACTAAGATTTCATCCCCTTTTTGAAGGACGGATGCATAGCCATTGGCTACCAAATTGATGCTATGAGTAGTTCCTGATGTAAATATTATCTCATGTGCTTTTTTTGCATTGAAGTGAGCCCTTACTTTTTCTCTAGCTTCTTCATAGGCATCTGTAGCCATTTGGGATAAGGTGTGTACTCCCCGATGGATATTTGCATTTTTAGTTTCATAATAATCCACAATACAGTCTATTACGTGCTTTGGAGTTTGTGAAGTTGCCGCATTATCAAAATAGACTAAGGGTTTTCCATTGATTTCACGATGAAGTATAGGAAAGTCCTCACGTATTTTTTTAATATCTAATAATTGTTCAGAAGTAGTCGTCATAGTTCTTTTCATTTTAGTTACTTCTAAGCAAGTTGGCTGAATTGATTACTAGAGGTTGAAGCCAAGCTCCACACCTAGTTTCAAGGCAATTTGTTTAGTTATTCTTTGTTTTATCTCAGGAATTTTAACGCTGTCTAAGACGTTATTGGCAAAAGCAAACATCAGTAATGCTCTAGCTTCCTTTTTAGGTATACCTCGGGATCTTAAATAGTACAAAGCTTCATCGTCCAATTGACCAATAGTACAACCATGGCTACACTTTACGTCATCTGCAAAAATTTCCAGTTGAGGTTTTGAATTGCAGGTAGCTGTGTCATCTATCAGGATGTTATTGTTGCTTTGAAATGCGTTAGTCTTTTGAGCAACTTTATCTACCAGCACATTTCCATTGAAGACGCCTACAGATTTGTCTGAAAAAATTCCTTTATAATCTTGATGACTTTCGCAGTTGGGTTGTGTGTGGTGAACTAGCGTATTATGATCTACATGTTGCTTGTCACTTAAAATAGTAACACCCTTTAGTATTGAGTTACAGTTTTGACCATGTTGAAAGAACTTTAAGTTATTCCTAGTAATTTGCCCACCTAAAGAAAACGTATGTAATGCACACTGGCTATCGCGTTCTTGCTTAATAAACGTATTGTCAATTAAAGAAGACGTGGTTTTGTCATTCTGAATTTTATAGTAGTCCACACTAGCATTTTTTCCAACAAATACTTCAGTTACAGAGTTGGTTAAAACTGCATTTTCGGTTAAGCTTTGGTGTCTTTCAATAAGTTGCACTTGAGCTCCATCTTCAACAATAATCAAATTTCTAGGTTGCACCATTAATGCAACTTCTCTACATGTTGAAAAGTTTAAAATTTGAATAGGTTTTTCAGCAACTACATTTTTAGGAATTCTTATGTAGGCGCCTTCCTTTGCAAAGGCTGTATTTAAGGAGGTTAAGCTTTCTTCTGGAGCAATTTTATTGAAGTATTTATCAATAATTGGCTTATACTTTTCTTTGTCTAAGGCGGAAGACATCAAGCACGCATCTAGCTTATCATGAGTAGTTCTTGATAAGTGTGATGAGTAAATTCCATCCACAAACACGATAGTGTACGTATCAATATCATGAATAAGATATTTTTTTATGTCTTTATAGTCTACAGTATCTTCTTTTTTGGGAAATATACTGTAATCTTCTTTCAAGATAGAATTAAGTGAGGTGTACTTCCATGCCTCCATTTTTTTGGTTGGAAACCCAGTACTCTCAAAAAACTTAATAGCCCTATTTCTTTCTTCGTGAATATCGTTCTCCAAGTCTATTTGCTCTTCAAAAGCAATGTATGAGGATATCAATTTATCTTTAAGTTCCATAATTTTTGTGATTTTGGATGTTAAGATGTCATTTCTGCACGTTCTTCTTTCAGCCAGTCATATCCTCTTTCTTCAAGCTCTTTAGCCAGTTCTTTGCCTCCGGTCTTTACAATTTTACCATCCATAAGGACATGAACAACATCTGGTACAACGTAGTCAAGTAAACGTTGGTAATGCGTAATCACAAGTGTAGCATTATCTTTAGTTTTCAATCTATTGACTCCATCAGATACAATCCTTAGGGCGTCAATATCAAGACCAGAATCTGTTTCATCCAAAATGGCTAGTTTTGGCTCTAGCATGGCCATTTGAAAGATTTCATTTCTTTTTTTCTCACCTCCAGAAAATCCCTCATTAAGTGATCTAGATAGAAATTTCCTGTCCATTTCTAGCAAAGCTGATTTTTCTCTGATTTTTTTAAGCATTTCATTGGCTGGCATATCCTTTTGTCCTCTAGCTTTACGAATTTGATTGATAGAGGTTTTGATAAAATTTGTAACCGATACGCCTGGTATTTCTACTGGGTATTGGAAAGAAAGGAATATACCTTTGTGAGCCCTTTCGTCTGGGGATAATTCTGAAATGTTGGCTTTTTCAAAAAGTATATCACCTTCTGTCACTTCAAAATCTTCATTTCCAGCAATTACTGAAGCTAAAGTACTTTTACCTGAGCCATTTGGCCCCATGATGGCGTGGACTTCTCCTGGTTTTATTTCTAAATTTATACCCTTCAATATATTTTCGCCTTCAACACTAGCGTGTAAATTTTTTATTTTTAGCATAACTTATTCGTATTAATTTAATCTTAACCCACTATCATCAGTGGATGGTTTCATATTTAAAATATTTTGTATTTCTATGACTTGCGGCCAAGCATTTTCTTCTTCGTTATCCTTTATGATACCTTCTAAAACTACATCAAAAGAGGCATAAGGATTTGAAGAAACTGATTTAGCTTTTTTTATCATCTCTTTTGCTTTTGTGTTCATAACAACTCCGTAAATCTCATCATTGGTGTTGAAAACAGCTAAAGAATCTGAATAAATAAACTCACCTGATAAGGTCTCAGTTGGTTGACTTAACTCTCCCTGATTTTTGTAACCTGTAGAATCTTCAGCCTCTTTTTTACAAGAGTTGAAACTAAATATGACCACAGAAATTAAAAGCAAATACGTTTTCATAACTCTATTATCCTACAGATCCTTCAAGTGAAATTTCAAGTAGTTTCTGTGCTTCTACAGCAAACTCCATAGGCAACTTGTTAAGGACTTCTTTGCTAAAGCCATTTACAATCAATGCGATGGCTTTTTCTGTGTCTATACCTCTTTGGTTGCAGTAAAAAATTTGGTCTTCACCTATTTTACTGGTGGTAGCTTCATGTTCAATTTGAGCCGATTTGTTTTTTACCTCTATGTAAGGGAAGGTATGTGCTCCACATTTGTTACCCATTAGAAGTGAGTCACATTGAGAAAAATTTCTTGCATTTTCAGCTTTTTTGTTCACTTGAACCAAACCTCTGTAACTGTTTTGAGATTTTCCAGCAGAAATACCTTTGGATATAATTGTACTTTTGGTGTTTTTTCCAAGGTGTATCATTTTTGTACCAGTGTCTGCTTGCTGGAAATTGTTAGTCAAAGCTATGGAGTAGAATTCTCCTGTTGAATTATCACCTTTTAGCACACAACTTGGATATTTCCAGGTTACAGCAGATCCCGTTTCTACTTGAGTCCAGCTTATCTTTGCGTTTTTCTCACAAAGCCCTCTTTTAGTAACAAAATTATAAACTCCACCTTTTCCTTCTTTATTACCAGGATACCAATTTTGTACCGTAGAATA
>PXBV01000069.1 GCA_003565575.1 Psychroflexus sp.
AAAAGTCGTAGAGCTGAACTTTTGGCGCTGCAGTGAGATACACATCTCTGTGAATTCCGCTCAATCTCCAGTGATCTTGATCTTCTAGATAAGAGCCGTCACTCCAGCGATAGACTTTCATCGCTATTTCGTTTTTCCCCTCTTTTAAAAACGGTGTTACATCAAACTTAGCAGGCAACATACTATCTTCGCTATAGCCTAATAACTCACCATTTATCCAAACATAATAGGCAGAACTCACCCCGCCAAATGTCAGGTTAACCTGCATATCTTTCCAGTCTTCTGGAACTTCAAAACTTGTCCTATAAATACCAGTAGGATTATCATCTTCTGGTGTAAATGGTGGCTCAACAGGCTCAAAAGTATAACCCTCACTTGCGTAGCGTGCCAATCCATATCCATGAAGCTCCCAATTAGCAGGAACAGGTATAGAATCCCAATCGGAGTCATCATAATTCAATGATTCAAAACCCTCCGGAACGCCTGAAGGTGTTGGCGACCAATGAAATTTCCAATTTCCATTCAACAACTTATATCGTTCAGAGTTTTCTTTACGAGTTTTCATTGCTTGCACTTCAGAAGAAAACGAAAACGAAGTGGCATGAGAAGGTAACCTATTAATCCCATTCACTTGAGGGTCTTCCCAGGGCCTTATCTCAGTAGTATGGTTTTTATTTATCTGTGCTACAATTTGTCCCGTCAGTAAAAAGCTTACTAAGCATAATACAAGTTTTTTCATAAGTCTTTTTGAAATAATGTTTTTTAAGAATCTTTAAAATTAGTGGAAAACTCTGCTAGGTCAGAATAGACTTGTAACAAAAAAGGGATAAAAATGATGAATTCAATAAAAGTTATATACTTAGTAAATCGTTTTTCCGTAGGAGCAACTTAGAAGTAATTTTAGTACTAACCTTTAAAATTAGCAAAAACGCTAGGAGGAGTTCTTCCCCGCTATTCATTTAAAATTAGACATTACAGAACTCTATCTGGAATTTGCATCCATCTAAAAAACTTAAGAGGCCTTCATTTGCTGTTCAATACTTTTTTGAAATTCAATTTACACCTTCAGAACCTTCCCTTTTGTTATTCTCTTCACCCTCATTTTTTTTCACATATTTTTTCATATACTCAGTTGGGCTGATATTGTATTCTTTCGCAAAACATTTTCCAAAGTACTTTTGACTATTAAATCCCGTCATATAAGCGACTTCAGAAATGTACATAGAATTTTTCTTAAGTAATTGTGCAGCGCGTTTCAACCTAATTTTCTTTATAAAATTGACAGGGGTATCGCCCAAGATAGACTGAACTTTTCTGTACAGATGGGTTCTACTCATTCCCACCTCGGAGGCCAAAAACTCAACATTCAATGAACTATCATCCATATATTCTTCTATGATGGAAACCAATCTGCTAATGAACTTATCATCATTAGAATCAACCTCTACATCAGCAGGGGAAGCAGTAATCACTTTACTATACTTTTCTTTTAACTCCTCACGTTGTGACAAGGTATTTTTGACCTTCCATCTCAGAAATTCTAAACTGAAAGGCTTTTCAATATGATCTTCAGCTCCATATTTTAAGCATCTTATTTTGTCTTCATCAGAATTTTTGGCAGTCAGCATAAAAACAGGAATGTTTTTAATCAGGTCATTAGCTTTTATTTTTTTCAACATTGAAATCCCGTCTTCAATGGGCATTAAAATATCGCTAATGATTAAGTCAGGTTTTTTATCAATACAAATTTCAAACCCCTGATGACCATTTGAAGCTTCAAGTATATCAAAATCATTTTGTAAATCTTCGGCTAGCATTTTTCTTAATTCTGGGTTATCTTCTACCAGAAGTACTTGCGGCTTGCCTAATTTTTTTGAAGATTTAGAGCTTTTGGCCTGCGGCTCTTTAGCCTCGATGATCTGATACTCAGAATTTTTGATATAGTTTTTCTTTAGGGGTGTTCTTTTGGCAGAAAGCTCAGAAACATCAAACATTTCTTTATTAATTGGCAGGTAGAAGGTAAAGTCTGTAAACTTCTTCTCAACACTATCTACTTCTATGCATCCATGGTGCCTTTCCACAAGCTTTTGAACCAGCTCCATCCCAATACCTGTACCAGAGATTTGGTTTTTGTAAGCTTTGGTGGATTGGTAAAAACGATCAAATATAAATGGTAAATCATTTTCTGGAATTCCTATACCATTATCAATTACTGAGCATTTGATATACGTTCCTTTTTTCAATTGACATTTACTATCTGTTTCCTCTGTAATTGTCATAACTTCGGATACTAAAGAAATTTCACCTTCATCAGGCGTATATTTAAACGAGTTGGATAATAGATTGAAGAGTATCTTTTCAAGTATATCTACGTCATACCAAGCATCAAAATGATTTAACTCACACCTAAATTTATAATTTATTTTTTTACTCTTTGCAAAGTCATTAAATGCTTTTTTTATAATTTTTATGTCTGCAATTATATCGTTTTCAGATATGTTTAAACGTAATTTACCCTCCTCAAATTTTCTCAAGTCCATAATTTGATTAATTAGGCGATTCATCCTAAGAGAATTGTTGTAGATGCGTTGTGTAGAGGTAGCACTTAACTTTAAATCGTTATTTTTGACCACTTTTTCAATAGTTCCAATAATTAATGAAAGTGGCGTTCTTAATTCATGAGAAATATCGGTAAAGAAGGTGGTTTTCATTTTGTGATGCTCATTATCCTTTTTCCTACTTACAGTTTCTTCTAATAAATTCTTTTTCAATTTATACCATCTTCTCATCAAAAGAATACTTAAATAAACAATCAAACAAACTATCAAAAAATAAATAGCTAACGCCCAATTTGTTGCCCAAATAGGAGGTAGAATGGTAAATTGGACAGTTACAGGGTCTTCATTCCAAACACCATCACTATTAGTGCCTTTCACTTTAAAAGTGTATTTCCCTGGAGGCAGGTCATTATAGTTTGCATTTCTATTTGAAGCATCTGTATAGATCCAATAAGCATTAAGCCCCTCTAGCATATAAGCATATTTATTTTTATTTGGGGCTGTTAAGTCCAGAGATGCAAAGCTTATCACGATATTATTTTCATCATAAGGTAATTCAATTTTTGAATTAGAATTGGGATTTACTGTTTGTTTTGAAGCTTCATCTTTCTGAAGATTAGTCCTATTTTGAGCTGTATTCAAAATTTGAAATTTAGTAATCGCCACAGATGGTAAAATGTCTTTTTGCACATATTTATCTGGGAATACAGAGTAAAAACCGTCAATACTACCAAAAAATAAAGTCTGCTTGTCTGTACTAGATGCACTTACATTAAATTTATAAATTGGTTGCTCAAAACCGTCTTCTGCACCAAAAGTTATGATTTCTTCATTATCCGTAGAAAATCGATTAATGCCCTCTTCTGTATGTAACCATAAGTTTTCAGATGCATCTGCCTCAATAGCAGAAATGATATTAGAATTTAGCCCATCCTTTTTATTGTAGATTTTGAAAGTTTTAGATTCATCATCATACATATTCAACCCCCCACCACGAGTTCCAATCCAAATATTATGTTGCTTATCTTCATAAAGACATAAAATAGCATTTGAGGAGATACCAGCTCCTGTTTCTGGGTTAAAGTTTTCAACGGTCTCTTTATTTAAATCAATTCTATATAATCCTTCTCCTCTAGTACCAATCCATAGTCCTGAGTGTTTTGATAAATGCATGGTAGAGACATGAGAGTTTTCAAACATAGAAATCACCTTTTCTCTAAATGGATTAATTTCAACTTTACTATTAATGATCTTGATACCTTCACCCCAAACTCCAACCCATGTTTCGTTATTAGTGATAGGTTTTAAAGCACTAATATAATTGTCAAACCTTGCAATTTCATTTAATTCTAATCCTTCGCCATTAAGAGTGTATTCTGACGCTACATAAAGCTTATTGCTATTCCACAAGAGAAGTTTATCGCTTGTAAAATTGTGGCTTACATTATCAATATTTTTAATACTTGTTTTAATTTTTCGAAACGAATTATCATTCAAGTTATAAGAATACATTCCATCTTGCCTGGTTACCAATAAAGTGTTTTCATCTATCGTTAAGAAACTTTGGGTAACGCTATTGTCCATTCCTCTAGGTAGAATCTTGTTAAATTTAAGAATTGCAGGCTTATTGGCGCGTTTTACAAGCCCTTTCCAAGTGCCAACCCATAAGTTTCCGAAAGTGTCTAGTAAGGTAGAACTAATTTGATTATTCAAAAGCAAGTTGCTATCAGTACCACTTGATAAATCATTGAAGTGAAAAAGATTATTATGTCTAATTCCTTTGTAAAGACCAGTATTAGTCCCCACCCAAAGTTCTTCGTTTAAAGTGTCTAAAGCCATGCTTCTAAGTGGTGTGTCCTGGAATACGCTGCCCTCATAAGATTCTAAAACCTCTAAATTAACACTAGACTTGTTGTAACCTAGCATGTATAAACCTTTCTCGCTCAAAATCAAAAGTTTATTATTTGTGAGACGCTTCAAGGATTTTACAGACAAATTGAAATCTGTTGGTTGTAATATCCCATCTTCAGATAATACAACAAGACCAGATGAAGTTCCAATCCAATACCTCCCAAATTGATCTTCAATTAGATCAGAATTTTCAATATTCACTTCAAATTTGACATTGATATCTAATGGACTATAACTAGTGTCAAATGTAGTTTTATTATTGTCCTGATTAGGCTTAATTTTAACTAGACCAACCTGTCTTGTGGCAGCCCATATAGCTCCATTAGAGTCTTTTTGTAAAACCTTTGAAGATCTACCCTGGAAGTATTTATAAAACTGATTTTCTGATCTATTATATAAGATTAGCCAAGTTTCGCTACCTAGCCAAAGGTTACCAAAATCGTCTTCAATGATTGAGTTTATGTTGTCATTAGGCAAAGAGTTAGAATCAAAAGCGTCATTCTGAAAGAGAACAAGTTCATTTCCATCAAATCTATACAAACCAGACTTGGTACCAATCCATAAAAAACCTATACTATCTTCAAAAAGTGTATTAACATTTTTATTAAAGCTAATGCCATTTACCTTTAGCTTTTCATATTCAATGGACTGCGAATGAGCAGAAACAAAAAACACGATATGAAAAAATAGCACTTGAAAAAGGGACTTCAACTTAAAATGGGATTTATTAAACTTCATTTGTTGACTAATTCTGTTAATATGTACTAAACGTAGTAAATGTCTTGATTTTTTTTGGGTGGACACTAAGTTTAAAGCTACTGATGTCTCTTTAGATGGTTATAAATGTTACATTATGTCAATTTTTAACATATTACAATAAAAAAGTATCATTTAGAGTTTGTTTTTGGTTCATATTAATAATAATTCAATTAACGTTTTGTTATAGATTTGATTTAAATCTCATAATAATAATTTAAAACTAAACTTATGAAGCATGTACAACTAACATTTTTTGTGTTGTTGCTGAGTGTAATTTCAGTGCAAGCCCAAAACACAGTTGTGGGAAAAGTTACTGATAGAACTTTAATCCCACTACCCGGCGTGAATGTGACTATAGAAGGTAAGTCAGTAGGTGTCGCTACTGATTTTGACGGGAACTTTTCTATTGAAGCAGAACCAGACGATACATTGGTGTTTTCATATGTAGGGTTTTTAGCTCAAAATATTCGAGTTGGAAATCAATCCGAAATCGATGTAGTATTACTTGAAGATGCCGATCAATTAGATGAGGTCGTTGTTATTGGTTATGGTACATCTAGCAAAAAACGTTTGGTATCAGCGGTATCTACTGTAGACTCAGAAGTTTTTGAAAACCAACCTGTGTCTAGGGTAGACCAAGCGCTTCAAGGTAGAGCAACCGGTGTAGAAGTAACCAACAATAACGGTGCTCCCGGTACTGGAGCTACCATTAGAATTAGGGGGAATAGCTCTATTAATGGTAATAACAACCCATTGTTTGTAGTGGATGGATTTATTGTAGGAAATAATTTCAATTTAAACAACATCAACGTAAACGATATAGAATCGCTTGAAGTTTTAAAGGATGCTACAGCTCTAGCCATTTATGGGACAAGAGGAGCATCTGGTGTCATATTGATAACTACTAAATCCGGGAAAAAAATTGGAACTGGTAAACCTACAATCTCGGTGAATTCTTCACAAACGGTAGATATCATGGCTAATGAAATTGAAATTCTTGGAGGTAGAGATTATGTGGATTACTTAAATGAAGCTAATCAATTGATACCTGGAACTCCCGTAGATGTAAATGG
>PXBV01000311.1 GCA_003565575.1 Psychroflexus sp.
CACTGGGTAGCAAGATTAAGCTATCCCTTTAAGTTTCAAAATGGTCAAATTTTTGAACCTGGCATCCAGGCTTATTCTGGTAAATTTGTATTGCCTAATGTCACTCCAGGTGTAAATGTAGCTAACGATAATTTTGAATTCACAGACCAAAGAGCAGCAATTAGTGCGGTGTGGTATCCTCAACCTTTTGGTGTTCAAGCAGAATATAATATTGGAAGAGGTCCAGAATTTGTCCCAGAAACCAATTCTATTGAAAGTAAAAGCTTAAATGGTGGTTACGTTACTTTATCATATTTTGTAGACACACCAAGCTTTGGAAAAGTAATTCCTTTTACTCGCTATCATAACTATAAAGGAGGAAAAAAGCACGAACTTGATGCAAGAAAACACCGGGTAAGTGAATTTGAGATTGGCTTAGAATGGCAACCTATCCGAAACTTAGAATTTGTGGCCATGTATACTTTTTCTGATAGAACCTTTGAAGATGCGCTAAACCCTTACAACAACCAAAGAGGGAGTTTACTGAGGCTTCAAGCTCAAGTCAATTTCTAAGCTATTGATTTTTTAAGTTACCTATAGCTTTGGTTTTACAGAATCTTATTCATTATATTTATCCAAATATTGATAAATATGACATCCACCTCAAAGTCATTCAGTATAAAAAATTGGTCTGAAGACGATAGACCAAGAGAAAAGCTCATGTATAAAGGCAAATCCAGCTTGAGTGATGCTGAGCTCTTAGCTATTTTAATTGGCTCTGGAAACCGACAAGAAAGTGCGGTAGAGTTGTGTAAACGTATCCTTTATGCTTCAAAAAATAGCTTACATAAACTAGCTAAGCTCAACTTAAAACAGCTTCAAGAATTTAAAGGTATTGGTGAGGCAAAAGCTATAAGCATCATGGCAGCCCTCGAGCTTGGCAACAGGAGAGGAGCTGAGCCGCTAGAAGAATTGAAAAAAATCACATCTAGTAATGACGTCTTCAATATAATGCATCCTTTTATAGGCGATTTGGACCACGAGCAGTTTTGGGTGCTAATGCTCAATAACTCCAATAAAGTCATCTTTAAGTTTCCTTTGAGCAAAGGTGGTATAACAGCAACTATGGTAGACACGCGTTTGGTTTTTAAAAGTGCCCTAGCGCAAGGAGCTACTGCCTTAATTTTGGTACATAACCATCCTTCTGGTACTTTACGTCCTAGTCAAGCCGATAAAGCTATTACTCAAAAAATCAAAAATGCTGGTGAACTTCTAGATATTAAAGTTTTAGACCACGTTATTGTAACAGAAAAGACTTACTTTAGCTTTGCTGATGAAAGTTTGATATGAGTTATGGAGCTATTGGTTTACATCCCTAAGCAAACCCCAAGAATCAATTATATCTTTAGGCAGGTATGTGGAAGAATACTGGGTTTTAAAGTTAAGTTTTGCTCCAAGGTAGAAGATTTTATTGCTTTTGAAGGTGTAAAGTTTTCTTACGCCAGAAAGCGCCTTGGTAATGAAGTTTTCGTTCAGCAATATGGTTTGCTAGATGAAATGGGAATCAATGACCTTAATTTTAGCGTAGATATCTGGGAAAATGTGGCCTGCTTTTTTAGAGTTTCTTCTGAAAGTGATATCCCTTTTGATATTTTTTCCGCTTCATTTTATTTAATCACTAGGTATGAAGAGTATCAGCCCCACGTGAAAAATGATGTGGACTCTTACCCAATTGAAGAAAGCATTGCCTTTCAGCATGAATTCTTAAGAACTCCAGTTGTAGACCTTTGGGCTTATAAATTGAAAGCCATATTAGAAGCCAAATTTGACAAGCTAAGCTTTCCAGAAAAGCATTACAAGACTCATTTTTTGACAGCCGTTTCAAGAGCCTTTAAGCACAGACACAACGGGTTTGTAAGATTTGTAGGTGCAAGTTTAAGAGATTTGTTTCAATTTCAACTTATATCAATGTTTGATAGATTCAAGACCATGTTGAGGTTGCAGCAAGACCCTTATGATATTTATGACGAAGTCATTGATTTTGCTAAAGACCATAAAATTCAGCTTGATTTTTATTTTCAGCTTGGAAATTACTCTAAGTACACAAAAAATATAAGCTACAATAAGAGAATTTATCACAAATTGATAAAATCTATGGGAGATTATGGCCATCTTGGTTTACTTACTGGTTTTGAGGCTTTATCTAGTTTAGAAATTTTAATAAGAGAAAAGAAGCGTTGGCAAAGTATTGTCAATAGAAGCTTAAGCAAGGTACTCATCAAAAACTATCACCTCAATTTCCCAGACGCATACCTCAACTTCAATAAATTGGAAATTGAAAAAGATTTTTCAATGGGATATCAACGCCAACTAGGTTTTAGAGCAGGCACGTGCACTGCATTCCAGTTTTATGATTTAAATATGGAGCAAGTCTCTGGACTTGTTGTACAGCCGTATGTGATGAATTCTAATATACTCCAAGAAAGGGACCTTTATGGCATGATAGATGATTTAAAAGACATAAAGGAAAAAGTGAAGGCTGTAAATGGTCAAATGAGTTTTATTTTTGAAAATTCAGATTTTGCAAATCGCAGATCAAAAAAAGCGATCTTTGCTTTAATAAAAGAAATGCTATAAATGAAAGAGATAACAGATATATTTTTTGATTTGGATCACACCTTATGGGATTTTGATAAAAATTCTGAGCAGACGTTTGAAACTATTTTTAGGATGTATAACGTTGATTTACCTGTTCAAGAATTTATAGAGGTGTATCTCCCCATCAACAGAAAATACTGGAGGCTTTTCAGAGAAGGGAAAATTGAACAAAAAAACCTCAGATTCCAAAGACTAAATGAAGTATTTGAAACCTTAAATTTTAAATCTTCACCTCAACTGGTAGATGATTTATCTCAGGCTTATATTGATCATTTACCAAACTACAATCATCTTTTTCCCAATACCTTTGAGATTTTAGACTATCTGCAAAGCAGATATAAACTCCACATCATTACCAATGGATTTTTTGAGGTTCAACATAAAAAAATCAATAATTCCAAACTCAAGCCTTACTTTAAAACCATCACAACAAGTGATGATGCAGGAGTAAAAAAACCAAATCCAATTATATTTGAGTACGCCTTAAGTAGCGCAAAAACAAAAGCCTCTACTAGCGCAATGGTTGGAGATAATCTTGAAGCAGATGTAGAAGGCGCAGTAGCCCTAGGGATGGAGGCCATTTTTTTTGGCCACGACCCAGTCTATAAAGGCACTCAAATTCAAAACTTAAACGAATTAAAATCTATTTTTTAGAATGAAAGCAATTATATTATTTTTTCTAGTCTTGGGCTCACAAGTTATATTTAGTCAGGCTTCTCAAATCAATGCCTATGAATATGTAATAGTCCCAATGCAATTCAAATTTCAGAATGAGCCCAATCAGCATCAAATTAACATTCTATCTAGAGTCTTATTAAAAGAAGAAGGCTTCAAAGTTTATATGGACTCAGAAGATCGCCCTTTGGCATACAGAGGCAATACGTGTGAGCCTCTTTTTCTTGATATAGAAAATACGAGTAGTTATTTAACTATAAAGGTAATAGTGAGGTTAAAAGATTGCTACGATAATGTATTGTTTGAATCTGAAGAAGGAACAACAAAACTAAAAGATTTTAGAGAAGGCTATCAAGAAGCTGTAACAATGGCCTTTGAGTCCTTGTCTGAAATGAATTACCAGTATGACCCAAGTTTAGATAAAGCTGAGTCACGCACCAAGCTTCTTAAAAAGACATCTTCAGGTAATTCTGAAGAGATAGAAGAAGCTTACCCAGACAAAAAACTTTTTATCTTGGATGGAGAGCAATACTGGATGATAAAAAATGGACCTAAAGACTTTATACTATTAGCCAATCAAGGTAAAGAAAGATTCGCAGAGTTGAACAATGCAGACAAAGGCACATTTATTTTTAACTCTAAGACCATCAGTGGAGCCGCTTATTTTGATTCAGACGGCAACCTTAATGTAGAGTTTATGGACGAAGACTCAGGGCAAATAAAAGAACACATCTACCTAAAAGTAAATCAATAATTGTATTTTCCTTTCCACCTTTGTTTCAGAAATTCATTGATTTGTGCTTCTCTTTTATTAGTTCCGGGTTGATATATGACCTGATCTTTTATAGCATCTGGCATAAATTCAGCCTGAATAAAGTTACCTTGATAGTTATGAGCGTACTTGTACTCATTGCCATAGCCCAAGTCCTTCATCAATTTGGTAGGTGCATTTCGGATAGATAAGGGGACAGACAAATCTCCAGTTTCTTTTACCAAGGCTTGCGCTCTGTTTATAGCTTCATAGGAAGCATTGCTTTTTGGAGACGTAGCTAAGTAGATAACGCATTGACTCAAAACAATTCTTGCCTCCGGAAATCCAATGGTTGTCACTGCTTGAAAGGTATTGTTAGCCATAATCAAGGCCGTAGGATTCGCATTGCCAATATCTTCACTGGCCAATATAATAAGCCGTCTAGCAATAAATTTTACATCTTCACCGCCTTCTATCATTCTAGCGAGCCAATATACAGCCGCATTAGGATCACTACCACGTATAGACTTTATAAAAGCAGAAATAATGTCGTAATGCTGCTCTCCAGTCTTGTCGTAATGAGCAGTCTTTTGCTGTATCTTTTCTTCCACAAGTGCATCTGTCACCACAACGGTTTCTTCATCTTCAGAATTAACAACCAGCTCAAACATATTTAAAAGCTTCCTAGCATCACCACCGCTTAAGCGCAGCAAAGACCGAGTCTCTTTTAAACTGATGTTTTTTTGAGATAAATACCTGTCTTTTTGGATAGCTCTCTGCAAGAGTTCAATTAAATCGTCTTTGCTAAATTCATTTAACACATAAACTTGGCACCTAGACAACAAAGCAGGAATTACCTCAAAGCTTGGATTTTCAGTCGTGGCGCCAATCAAAGTTATCCAGCCTTTTTCTACAGCTCCAAGTAAGGAATCTTGTTGAGATTTACTAAACCTATGGATCTCATCTATGAAAAGTATCGGGTTTTTTTGTTCAAATAAACCTTGGTCTTGTTTCGCTTTTTGGATCACTTCCCTCACCTCTTTCACACCACTGCTTATGGCAGAAAGCGTAAAAAAATTTCTCTTCGTTTCTTTAGAAATTAACTCTGCAAGCGTAGTTTTCCCTATTCCTGGAGGCCCCCATAAAATCAAGGAAGGCACTAAGTCTCTCTTTATCATTTGAGAAATAGTACCCTGCTCGCCTATGAGATGACTTTGACTCAAGTAGTCTGAAAGTTGTTGAGGCCGGAGTCGTTCTGCAAGTGGTGCTTTCATACTTCAAAATTAGGAATTTTTTATACTAATGGGTCAATCAAGCGAAGCTAATAATAGACTAATCCTATTTTTTTTTCAAGAAGCATAAGGGCGTTCGGGCGGGCTGTTCACTTTAGTTGGCTCTCAAAAACCAGTTTTTATTTCAGTGTACCAAGAGCTTCTAACGTCGCTTTGGTACACCCATAAAAACAAGCTTTTGCTTCGCCAAGCTACCGTTTCCATCCCTAACGCAACAAACTACACCAGCTCAACATTGTATACCAATTAAACAATTACATCTACCCAAAAAACTATAGAGAAATTTAAAAAAGTAAACTAATAAAAAACCAAAATCGGCAAGCGTAGCCCAATACAGTTTGTTGTGAAATTTTCAACATCTTATAAGAAGTTTAATATAGAATTCATTATAAAATAGCAATAAACCCTCATAAATTCTTAGGTATGTTGTGGTTTTAAATTTCAATCTAGTCTTTTTTAATATTTTTGGATTATGAAACCAGAAGACCCTATACTTAAGCACCATAAGCAATCTATGATTGATGCTATTCTCTGGCCGCTATTGCTAGTGTTTTTGCTTTGGGTGGTGTATTGGGTAGAAATTAAGTTTAGACTTAACTTTACAAGCTTTGGCGTTTATCCAAGAGAAATCAAAGGTTTGTTTGGTGTATTCGCTACACCCTTTATACACAGTGGGATAGATCACTTGTACAAAAACTCTATACCACTGCTTGTACTCATAGCTAGCTTGTTTTATTTCTACAAAGACATCGCTTGGAAGAGCTTATTCTTCGGCTGGGTTTCTTCAGGGTTGTTAACTTGGCTAATTGCTAGACCATCTTACCACATTGGCGCAAGTGGTATGGTTTATTTCTTAGCCTCATTTTTATTTTTTAAAGGAATTAGATCCAAAAATTACAGGCTAATAGC
>PXBV01000081.1 GCA_003565575.1 Psychroflexus sp.
ATAATGAAAGTAGTTTTAACTCTTACTCTAGTATTAGTGTTATTTGGGTGCAACACCCCAAAAGTAGAGCCAGAAGACATTCTCGTAGAGAAGTATTTAGATTCCAAAGAGTCCAAAGAAGAATTCAAAACTCTTTTAATGCGTGATATTGGCAAATTACCAAAAAAGGCGAATCACGAAACAAAAAGAGACAGTACTTTTAATGACCATTATAAAGATTTAATCCATCAACACGACTTGATGTTTTACTATACTTCCAAAATGTCGGATACCATTTATTTTGCCATCAATAGGATTACTCCCAGTCTTTATGGTAAAAAAGTGGCTATAGGCGGTAAAGTTTTAATAGGTCCAAATAATCAAATTGAATTTTTGGAAGAAACGTTTAGATCTTTCAAAATGCCGTTAGATGAACTTGAGGAGAAAACACAATTTTTATTTATGAAAATGATAAGTGGGGAAAACTTAAGTCCTTATGAATATGAAAACTCAAAACCAGAAGAGTACATAGAGTTTCCAGATCAATTTACCTTTTATAATTCCATAGAGAGAAAGTGGGAAACCACCAGAGAAATGTATTACGGAGGTTGATGATACAACCAGAGCTAAGAAGTGTGAAAGATATTCCTTAAAGAATCATAAATTCAAAATTATAAGCATATATTCTTAACTTTAAGCTAATATTCAAATTACTAAATTTGTTTTTATAAACACACGTATGATGAAAAAAATCCAAATGAAAATTTTAGTTGTGGATGATGATCCAGATATTTTGGAAATTTTAAGCTACAATCTAAAAGCTGAAGGCTATAAAATATTTACTGCAGAAAATGGAATAGAAGCTGTAAAAATAGCCAAGAAAAGACAACCGCATTTAGTGATTTTGGACGTGATGATGCCAGAGATGGATGGCATAGAGGCCTGTGAAAAGATAAGGGAAACACCTGGGCTTGAAAGTACAATTATTACGTTCTTAACTGCACGAGGAGAAGATTACTCACAAGTTGCCGGTTTTGACGCTGGAGCAGATGATTATATCACCAAACCCGTGAAACCCAAAGTCTTAATGAGCAAGGTGAAAGCCTTGTTAAGACGTTTTAAGACAGATGCCAAACAAAACAACATTTTGTCTATAGGGGATATTACTATAAATCAAGATGAATATAAGGTTATTAATGAAGGTAATGAGATGACTTTACCTAGAAAGGAATTTGAATTGCTATCTTTGCTAACTTCAGAACCCAATAAAGTTTTTAAAAGAGATGATATTCTCAACACCGTATGGGGAAGCGAGGTGGTAGTAGGCGGAAGAACTATAGATGTGCATATACGCAAGTTGAGAGAAAAACTGGGTGATGATAAATTCAAAACCGTTAAAGGCGTTGGTTATAAGTTTGTTTATGAATGAGTAAAAAATTTAAAAGATCCTACAAGTTTGCTTTAAACACTTCCACCTACATCACTGTTTTTCTTACAGCTTTGGTTATTGTTTATGAGTATATGCAGTTGCAAATCAACTTAACTTCTATTTTAGTTTTTGCAATTCTTTGTTTTCTTTTTTCATTTTTTATTATCCAACTCAGGATAGAGTTCTTTATTTACAAACGTGTCAAATCCATTTATGATAGTGTGGCCATTTTAGACCAAGCCTCCTCAAAACATGGTTCACCTACTTCAGATATTAAAACTCTTACAGAAGAAGTTGAACGATTTGCGAAAGGTAAACGCCTTGAAATCGAAACCTTAAAAGTAAGAGAAAATTACAGAAAAGAGTTTATAGGCAATATTTCTCACGAATTAAAAACCCCCTTATTTACAGTTCAAGGCTACATCCTCACTTTGATAGATGGTGCTATAAAAGATAAGAAAGTTAGAAAGAAGTATCTTTCCAGAGCGAGTAAAGGAGTAGATCGTCTGATTTATATCGTGAAAGACTTAGACATGATTACCAAGTTAGAAACGGGAGACCTTAACCTCTACTTAGAAACATTTGATATCGTAGAACTTGTTCAAAATGTGTTCGATTTATTAGAAATGAAATCAGCAAAAAAAGAAATAAGCTTAAGTTTTGATAAAGCTTATGCTCCAATTTATGTAGAAGCTGATAAAGAAAGAATTGAACAGGTAGTTACCAATCTAATCGTCAATTCCATTAAATATGGTAAAAAGGGAGGCACTTCTGAAATTAGCTTTGAAGATACCAACGATTCAAAACTCCTTCTACGAGTAACAGATAATGGTGAAGGCATAGAAGCAGAACACATTCCGCGGCTTTTTGAAAGGTTTTTTCGAGTGGATAAAACAGGTTCTAGACGTGAGGGCGGCTCAGGGCTTGGTCTTTCTATTGTGAAACATATTATAGAAGCTCATAATGAACAAGTATTTGTAGAGAGCGTTTTTGGTATTGGAAGTGAATTTTCTTTTACGCTAACTAAGTCAAAAAGTCTTAAAGATACATCAGCAGAGACCTAAATTGTCTTTTAACTAAAAAAACTAATTCACAGTATTTAAAATTTAGCGGTAATTCTCAGTTTTAGTCTTATTGAATTTGGTTAATTTTACCGAAATTTTAAAGGTAGTGGGAAGTAAAAATAAGCTAAAACGATTCAAAGAAAATGAAACCTTCCAAAATGTAGTTCAGCCAACTAGAGCGGACATAGTAGAAGGAGTTTTTGAGTTGAAAGGACAATGGAAACAAACGTTTTTTAATAATGAAAACCCACTGGTTTTGGAGTTGGGCTGTGGCAAAGGGGAATACACTGTGGGTTTAGCAAGAAAGTCACCAACTACAAACTTTTTAGGCATAGATATAAAAGGAGCCCGTTTTTGGAGAGGTGCTAAAACTGCACTTGAAGAAGAACTCCCCAATGTAGGCTTTCTAAGAACGCAAATCGAACTTGTAGATCAAGTTTTTGATGATGGTGAAGTGGATGAAATTTGGATCACTTTTCCAGATCCTCAGATTAAATGGAAACGCACCAAGCATAGAATGACCAATCCAGAATTTCTTGATAAATACAAGAAGATATTGAGTAAAAATGGGATAATTCATCTCAAAACTGATAGTGAATTTATGCATGGCTATACGCTTGGAATTTTGGAGGGCTATGGTCATGACATCATATATGCCCATCATGATATTTATGTAAATCATCAAGCTCCAGAGGAAGTTGTAGGTATTCAAACTTTTTATGAGCAACAGTATTTAGATCAAAAAAAACCAATAACCTATCTTAAATTTAGACTTAAGCCATAGCACTTGCAAGACTTTCAGATTTACATATACACTTATTTAGCTGCTTTCATTGGCGTGATTCCTCCAGGTTTGGTGAATATGAGTGTAGCAAAAACCTGTTTGGAAAAGGGAAAGCGCAATGCTGTTTTTATGGCTATTGGGGCATCCCTAGTCGTTCTCATCCAAGCGTTTATTGCTATCTTGATTGCTAGATATATTTTCTCGAGTACTTACTTCAAAAGTGTGTTTCTTAAGACAGGTATTGCTATATTAATTTTGATGTTTATTTATTTTTTGATTTCTGCTCACAAAAAGCAAACTCAAAAAACCATTAAAAAACGAACGGGAACTAAGAGTTTCTTTTCAGGGGTTTTAATTTCAGCACTTAATATTTTTCCAATACCCTATTTTGTACTTATCGCATCAGTGTTAAGCAATAATTTTAAAACTAACTTCACCTTACAAGAAGACGTTTTTTATGCGTTAAGTGCAGCACTTGGCACCTTCACTACTTTATATTTCTATGTGATATTTATTATGAAAATAGATGGAAAAACAGAGCTATTCAAAAAATATTCAAATTATTTTATGGCTGTCTTAATGTTGATACTTATTATCATTACTTCATTAAGGCTCCTAAATACCTAAAAATGGCAAGATCAGATTTTTTTGAAAAGGTTTATGCTGTGGTGGCGCTTATACCAGAAGGTAAAGTAACAAGTTATGGAGCTATAGCAAAGGCTATTGGTGCAGCAAAAAGCTCTAGAACTGTAGGGTATGCTATGAATGCGTGCGTGAAATTAGATAGAGATTTACCAGCACATCGGGTGGTGAATAGAAATGGCGTGTTAACAGGTAAACACCACTTCCCAGGTCAAAATACAATGCAGCGTTTACTAGAAGAAGAAGGTTTAGAAATTGAAAATGATCAAATTATTAATTTTGAATCTCATTTTTGGATGCCACCTTTATCTAAGGAAACTTAAGGTGTAAAGCTTTAATTTTTAGATAGTTAAAATTAAGATTAGGTAAATAGTCATCATTTTCAAGCTTAAAAATTATGGTATTAATAAAAATTTAGCCTTTATTTTTATAATTTTAGTAAGTGATTTAATTTAAAATATCAATTTATATTCTATATTTGTGTCAGGATGAAGTTTTTTTCATAATAGATTGGTTAGTTAGCTAAGCCTCAGATACTATCTGGGGCTTAGTTTTTTATATACATAGCCACTTTCAAAATAGTTTTTCTTCTTAGGATAAAATATTTTTGTAAAGCGTTAGTTTTACAGGTATGAGGCTTCTGATTTTTTATGTCTTTTTGTGCTGCAGCTCTATCTCACTTTTTGGTCAATCTCAACGTGTTAGCAAACTAATCCCGGTCAATGATACCATACAATTAGAAAATGTGAGTATTAGCTCTTTTAATTTTGAAGTCTTTCAAAAAGACAGTACAGCTATTGACTCAAAATCTTATAAAATAAATTTTGCTAAAGCTCAACTTTTACCATCACCCGAGCTTCAGTATCAAGAGGACAGCTTGCTCGTGAGTTATTACCTATATCCAGAATTCCTTACCAGAACATATAAAGCTTTAGATGAAAAACTAATTCTTGATACAAATAATACTGTAGATAATTTATATGAGTTACAACAGCAAAAACAACCTTCTAATTTTGTTCCATTTTCAGGATTAAACACTAGTGGCAGTATTTCAAGAGCATTAAGCGTTGGCAACAATCAAAACGCGGTAGTAAGGTCTGAGCTTGATTTACAAATTTCTGGGAAAATTTCCGAAAATGTGACTTTACGGGCTTCTATTCAAGATGATAATGCACCAACACAATCTGGAGGATATACCCAGCAACTTGATGAGTTTGACCAGATTTTTATAGAATTAGAATCTGAAAAATGGAGAATAAGAGCTGGAGATATAGACTTAATAGAGAACGAATCTTTTTTTGCTTCTTACACCAAGAGAGTTCAAGGCCTTTTGTTATCTGCAGATATAGGGAATGAAACACAGCAAGCAGAAGTCTACGGAGCTGCAGCCTTGGTGAGAGGTGTTTTTACAAGAAGTGAGTTGACAGCTCAAGAGGGTAACCAAGGGCCCTATAAACTTGTAGGGCAAAATGGAGAACTCTTTGTTTTAATTGTGTCTGGAAGTGAAGCTGTTTTTGTCAATGGTCGGCAGTTAACTCGAGGAGAAGACGCCGATTATTTGATTGATTATAATGCTGGTGAACTCATTTTTAACTCTACCTTTCCAATTACTTCTGAAATGCGTATTGTTGTTGAATATCAAGTGTCTGATAGAAATTTTTCAAGAATCATTGCCACAACAGGCTCTCGTTTCAGATCAGAATCTCTAGAACTCAATGGGTTTCTTTACAATGAAAATGACTTGAAAAACCAACCTTTACAACAAAGTTTAACTCCAGAGCAGGTAAGCGTTCTAGAACAGGCGGGAGACAATCCTGAAGATATGCTAGCTCCTAGCGCAGTTCCAGCAGAGTTTTCAGAAAATAGAATTTTATATGAAAAGGAATTCCGAGATGGACAAGAGGTGTTTGTGTTTTCTACCAATCCAGATGGAGACTTGTTTAATGTACGCTTCTCCAATTTAGGAGCTAATCAAGGAAACTATATATTGTCAAGTAGAGATGCTATTGCCAATATCTATGAGTATGTTTCTCCTGTTAACGGAGTTCCTCAAGGTAATTTTGAGCCCGTTGTTAGGCTTTTTGCACCAACAAAACTCCAAATTGCAATGCTAAACGGCGTCTATTCACCTTCGTCCAAAACTCATATTCAATTTGAAGTTGCAGCAAGTAATAACGATGAAAATCTTTTTTCTGATTTAGATCAAGGCGATAATCGAGGGCTTGCCACCCAACTCTCTATCAATCAAACTTTGTATCAAAAAGGCGAAACTAAAAAGTTAGACGTGTTTGGAAACTTAAACTTTATTGAAGACTCCTACACAAGCATAGA
>PXBV01000078.1 GCA_003565575.1 Psychroflexus sp.
GATGGATCAATCCTATAATTCATAATCCAGAGCAGCGTTCCTCTGTTTGGCGACTAGACCCTAAACAATCTGGTATTAGTTGTTGTATAGGAGACATTGGAACGCATGCGTTTCAAATGCTAGAATATGTTTCTGGAGAAATGATAAGTCAAGTGCTTTCCGATTTAAATTTTGTTTACACTGATAACACGATGGATGTAGATGCAACAATTTTGCTGCGTTTGTCAAATGAAGTGAAAGGCGTTATATGTTCCAGCCAAATTGCAACGGGAGAGGAAAACAGTTTTATCATTAAGTTATATGGCGAAAAGGCAGGAATAAAATGGGAGCAAGAAAACCCTAATTATTTGTACTTAATGGAAGAAGGCAAACCTTTGCAAGTCCTAAAGCCCGGCCATCCCTACAATACAAATTCATCTTTAAACGCTACCAAACTTCCGCCAGGACATCCAGAGGGAATCTTTGATGCCATGGGTAATATTTATAATGGAGTTGCTAAAGCCATACGTAATGAAGTATATGATGCTGGAGACTTCCCAACTATTCTTGATGGTTTACGTGGAATGGATTTTATAGAAAAAGCCGTGCTGTCTCACCATGATGGTAATGTTTGGAAAAGCATAAACAGTCTATCAAACTAATAGTTGATAGTTTTCTCGTTAAAACACCAAAATAATTAAGACTATATTTAGTAATACAAACTAAGCACTTTTATGATTGAGTACTTAGAGGAGTAAATTATAAAACACTTCTGAGTTCTTGATATAAAATTAAGGAACAAACGTTTGTATTTTTTGACTTGCATGTTCATTATAAAAATTTTTATAAATTGCTCAGCAAATGAACTAAACAATAGAATAATTATTTTTCTGTAATGGCTTTTTTCTTTTTAGGTAATCCCGAGAAAGAATTGAAAATTGAAGTTTCATCTTATGATAAAAACAAAAAGGAATATCGTAAAATGTAACCTGGATTAATACCACTATTGTAAACCATAAGTAAAAAGTCGCATTCGGTGTAGCCTATGTAATCGAAATTAAAGATGTGTTTATATGGTAAAGATTTTTATTTACAAATAAACATGAAACTGAGAAATCTTCTGAGTAGAGTGGCTATAAGTGAAAAATGTATGCAATGCTCTGCAAATTGATTTAATCGATAAAAGCATTAAAATTAAATAGATGAAAAAAACAACTTTTCTTTTCAGTAAATTCAGCGTTGTATTATTAATATTTATTCTTTCATGTAAAGAGCAAACTTCGCATGGAAAGAAAGAAAGTGAATTGGATGTTACTCACACCTATGAGGAAGCATATAGACCTCAATACCATTTTTCTCCACCAGCTAATTGGATGAATGATCCCAATGGAATGGTTTATTTCGATGGAGAATACCATCTATTTTATCAATATTATCCAGATGATACAATTTGGGGGCCAATGCATTGGGGGCATGCTGTTTCAAAGGATTTAGTAAATTGGGAAAATTTGCCTATTGCGCTTTACCCAGATGAAATGGGTTACATATTTTCTGGGTCTGCAGTGGTAGATTTCAAAAATACTAGCGGTTTAGGTAAAGATGGAAAAGCACCTATGATTGCCATCTATACCTACCATCTAGAGGAAGAAGAAAATGACCAAAATTATCAACAAACACAAGCTATCGCTTATAGCCTAGATAAAGGCAGAACGTGGACAAAATATGAGGATAACCCTGTTTTACCCAATCCTGGTATAAAGGATTTTAGAGACCCTAAAGTGATGTGGCATGAGGAAACTCAATCTTGGATAATGTCCTTGGCTATAAAAGATAAAATTAGCTTTTTTACATCCAAAAACCTTATCGATTGGGAATACCTAAGCGACTTTAATCCAGAATGGGCAGCTTACGGTGGAGTTTGGGAGTGTCCAGATTTGTTTCCACTAACCACGGACAATGGCCAAGAAAAGTGGTGCCTGTTGGTTAGTATCAATCCAGGTGGCCCAAATGGCGGCTCAGCTACTCAATATTTTATTGGTGATTTTGATGGAAAAAACTTTACCACATCTTCTTCCGAAATAAAATGGTTGGATTACGGTGTAGATAATTATGCAGGTGTCACTTGGTCTGATGTTCCACAAGAAGATGGAAGAAAGTTATTTTTAGGTTGGATGAGCAATTGGTTGTATGGGCAAGAAGTGCCTACTCAACCTTGGCGATCTGCCATGACCCTCCCTAGAAGCTTACATTTGTACAAACATCAAGAAGAATTTTATGTAGCTTCTAAACCTGTTGAAGAGTTAAAAAAGATACGCAGCGACTCTCGAATACTAGTTTCTTCTGAGATAAATTTTGAGGATGAATTAATTGAACTAGAATTAACTCCCAACCAAGATGAGTTTAAACTTGTTTTTAGCAATGATGATGGAGATGAAATAGTGTTCCAAAAATCTGATGCACTATTCAAATTTGATAGAAGTAAATCAGGAAAAGTTGATTTTAATGAAGAATTTGGAAAGATTCATGAGATGGAAGATTTAAACTTGTCTATAGAAAAGATTCAGGTTTTTATAGATCGTTCTTCTATAGAAATATTTCTTAATGAAGGACAATTGGTTTTCACTCAACTCGTATTCCCTAACAGTCCAATTTCAAATTTAAAAACGTACGGCATAAATAATAAGGTAAGTATGCATACACTGCATTCCATCTGGAGTGATGACAAGCCTACACCATAGTATTTTAATGCAAAAAAAATCAATAGAATAAAGTTTGATGTACACCAACATTTTTTGAAGCTTAATTTTTAATAATGACAAGGTGTTAAGTAATGCGTAATGAGCTCAAACCATATACTAATTAAAAACTCATGAAAGAAAACAAAACCTATGTGTTATTCCTTTCCTTAACAGCAGCCTTGGGTGGTTTTTTGTTTGGTTTTGATACTGCTGTTATTTCAGGTGCAGAAAGAGATATACAAGACATATGGGAACTTAGTGATTTAAAACATGGTTTAGCGGTTGCTATTGCACTATATGGCACCGTAATTGGCGCATTGTTTGGTGGAATACCTGCAGATAGATACGGGAGAAAAACATCTTTATTTTTAATTGGTGTTTTGTACTTGGGGTCAGCTTTGGGGTCAGCCTTAGCACCAGAAGTAAATAGTTTTATGTTGTTCCGATTTTTGGGTGGATTGGGTGTTGGAGCTTCTTCTGTGGTTGCTCCATTATATATTTCTGAAATAGCACCAGCTAGCAAACGGGGGCAACTGGTAGCTTTGTATCAATTTAATATTGTCTTCGGTATTTTAATGGCCTATTTTTCCAACTATTTGATAGGAAACGCACAACTCGAAAATGCATGGCGTTGGATGTTGGGTGTGGAAGCTATACCAGCGTTGATTTATAGTCTTCTTATTTTACGAGTGCCTAAAAGTCCCCGATGGTTAATCGCTAAGCATAATGATTTTGAAAACGCGAGAAGGATTTTAACAAAAACTGACCCATCCGGTGTGGATGAAACCATTGCATTGGCCATTACAGAAAGTAAGAAAATAGCACAAAAGCCAAGTATTCAAATGCTTTTTGGAAAGCATTTTAGGAGTATCAGTTTTATGGCAATCTTGATGGCTTTTTTTAATCAATTATCGGGTATTAATGCCATTATTTATTATGCACCGCGTATTTTTGAATCGGCAGGTATTGCTACAGAAGAAGCTTTAATCTCCACCATTGGAATAGGAGCCATAAATTTGATTGCTACGTTGGCAGGACTTTATCTCATCGATAAGTTTGGAAGAAAAGTTTTGATGTATATTGGTTCTTTTGGGTACATTATTTCCTTATCATTAATGGCATATAGCTATTTGGGTGGTACAATAGGCTCTACTTTTTTACCTTACTTTGTATTTTTGTTTATTGCTTCCCATGCCATAGGTCAAGGCTCCGTAATTTGGGTATTTATTTCAGAAATTTTCCCTAACCAACTTAGAGCTTATGGGCAATCTTTGGGTTCGTTCACCCATTGGGTTTTAGCTGCAGTTATCGCAAATGTATTTCCTATGTTTGCTAATCAATTTGGGGCTGGAAATATATTTACATTTTTTGCTCTTATGATGGTCCTTCAATTAACATGGGTTTTTGTAAAAATGCCTGAAACCAAAGGGAAATCACTTGAAGAAATTCAACAAAACTTCAGAAAAAATGAAAGATAAGGTACTCTGTTTTGGAGAAATGCTATGGGATTGCTTTCCTGATAAGCGTTTACCTGGTGGAGCACCAATGAATGTTGCTTTACACCTAAATCAACTTGAAATAGAAGCAAAATTAATTTCAAGAATAGGTAGTGATCAAGAAGGTAAACTATTATTGGAATTTTTAAAAAATCGAGGCATGCCTACTAGCTTAATACAAGTAGATGCTTCACAACCTACAGGTCAAGTAAAAGTAGATAAAACAGATGCAGAAAATGTAGTATATAAAATTATTATTCCTGTAGCGTGGGATTTTATTGCTTTAAACCAGCATATTATCAAAGAAGTTGAACAAGCTAAGGCAATGGTTTTTGGAAGCCTCTCCACACGAAATGATGAGAGTTGGAATACCTTACAACACCTAGTAAAATATCCACTCATAAAGGTTTTTGACATTAACCTTCGACCACCTTACATCGATTATTCAAAAATAAAGTACCTTTTGAAATATACTTCAATTTTAAAAATAAATGAAGATGAATTACAGCTTCTAGCTACTTATTTTGAATTAAAAAAATCCAATAAAATGGCTGAATTATTTTGTGGTTATATGGTCAAGAAGTTTGGTATTCAACTTATTTGTATTACCCTAGGCAGCAAAGGAGCCATCGTTTATCAAGAAGGTGAATTTTACACCCACCAAGGCTATAAGGTAGAAGTAAAAGATACGGTTGGAGCTGGTGACGCTTTTTTAAGTGGATTAATCAAAATGTATTTGGCCAAAAAGCAACCTAATGAAGTACTGGATTTTGCGTGTAAATTAGGAGCATTTGTCGCTAGTAAAGAAGGAGGCACTCCAGAATATACCATTACTGATGTAGCTCATTTTACAAAATAAATAGGTAAATGTTTTTGGGTAAATAATTATTCTACAACATAAATATCAGTATTTTTTAGAAATCTGTAATTCAGCTTTCAATTCATAAAAAATACAAGCGTTTGTATTTGTTTTTTGCATTTTTTTCAAGAAAACTTAAACGATTTAGTTGTTTTCCGAATAAAAACCCTTTTTATTTACAAAAAAATATATTTAACAAACTTTACATAAGTAAGATAAATTATGATTGGTATTTTATCCTTTGTTGGATTTACAGCTCTTGTTGCCTTAATTTCTTATTTGGCTACAAGGAAAACTGACGAAAACACCGCAGATGGATTTTATTTAGGAGGAAGAAGCCTAACAGCCGTTACCATTGCAGGGTCTTTACTGCTCACCAACTTATCAACAGAACAAATCGTTGGACTCAACGGCCAAGCCTTTACAGAAGGAATTTTGGTAATGGCATGGGAAACTTTGGCTGCGATAGCTATGGTAGTTACGGCCTTATTTCTATTGCCTAAATACCTTAAAAAAGGGCTTACAACAATTCCTGAATTTGTAGAAAATAGGTTTGATGGAACAACAAAGACGTTTATTACTATTTTATTTCTTTCAGGTTATGTTGTGGTTTTGTTACCTAGTATTTTATACTCAGGATCCTTGGCGCTAAGCACCATTTTTGATATACCTGAAATGCTTGGCATATCCAAAAATGCAGCTTTGTGGATCACCATTTGGAGTATAGGTATAATAGGTATGATATATGCTATTTTTGGAGGTCTAAAAGCCGTAGCCGTTTCTGATTTAATCAATGCCATCGGGCTTTTTATAGGGGGATTAATGATTCCAATTTTTGGGTTGTACATTATTGGTGACAATGATGTATTGGAAGGGGTCAATATTTTATATTCTTCCTATCCAGAAAAATTTGATGCAAAAGGAGATGTTACAAATACAATTCCATTTGGTACTATTTTTACGGGTATGATGTTGGTTCAGCTCTTTTATTGGGGCACCAATCAAGCTATTGTACAACGTGTTTTTGCTGCCAAAAATTTAAAAGAAGGTCAAAAAGGTTTGCTTTTGGCTGCTTTTGTAAAAATTTTAGGCCCGTTGATTGTAGTTGTACCAGGCATTATTGCTTTTCATTTTTTTCAGGGAAATTTAGATAGTCC
>PXBV01000368.1 GCA_003565575.1 Psychroflexus sp.
AGCAGGAATTATCGGTCTTGATGGTTATGTAAAAACCAATCTTCTGGAAAGGTATGCCTACGCAAGACCGAATCAAGAACTGAAACCGCTTAAAAGCTAATGGCACATAAAAAACCACATTTACCAGAGAAAATTTGTGCCGCCTGCGGTTTACCATTTGCCTGGAGGAAAAAATGGGAAAAAAACTGGGAAAATGTCAAATATTGTAGTGAAAAATGCAGAAGAAACAAGACATAAATATTGTATGGTTTAGAAACGACCTACGCACCAAAGATCAAAAATCACTCTTTGAAGCCTGCCAGCAAACCGAAAATGTGCTAGGCGTTTATTGCTTTGACCCTAGACACTTTGAAACTATGAAGTATGGTTTCAAAAAAACTGAAAAATACAGAGCCAAGTTTTTGATAGAATCAGTAACCCAATTGCATGACAATTTAAAATCGCTAAACATCAGCCTTTGGGTAGAACATGATGAGCCAGCAAAAATTTTTGAAAAATTAGCAGAAAGATACAGGATCAAAACTGTTTTTTTTCAAACCGAATGGACCGATGAAGAAAAGCAAGTAGAAACCGAAGTAAAATCAGTATTGACCAATACAGATTTTATCGATCATTACAATCAGTTTTTGTTTCACCCCGATGATGTCCCTTACAATGATTTTAGTCAAATTCCAGAAGTTTACACCAATTTTAGGAAAAGGTGCGAAAAGCAGTGCCACGTTAGGGAAGAAATCCCCGTACCAGACAAACGTTCTGATGAAAACTTACTAGAAATCAACACCCAAATTCCAAGTCTTAAAGATCTAGGTTTAGAAGAATTTGAAGTTGACAGCCGTTCCGCTTTTCCTTTTCAAGGAGGCGAAGATTCTGCCTGGAAGCGGTTACAGCATTACTTTTGGGACACCAAAAAGTTGCAATATTACAAGAAAACCAGAAACGAATTATTGGGTACAGACTACAGTTCCAAGTTTTCGGCATGGCTTGCCAATGGTAGTATTTCTGCAGTTTCCATATACCATGAGGTCAAAGCATTTGAAAAAGAAATCAAGAAAAATCAGGACACGTACTGGCTTATTTTTGAGCTGATTTGGAGGGATTATTTCAAATACATTTCCTTGAAACACGGTAATAAAATCTTCCAGCTCGGCGGAATCTTGAACAAAGATTACGACTGGGGAACTAATAAAAAAGCATTTCAGCAATGGATCCAAGGCAATACGCCAGAGCCATTCGTCAATGCCAATATGATCGAGATTCGCGAGACGGGGTTCATGAGCAATCGCGGCCGGCAGAACGTCAACAGTTATTGGGCCAAGGAATGGAAACAAGACTGGCGCATTGGCGCGGCCTATTTTGAAGCCATGCTGGTAGACTACGACGTCCACAGCAACTGGGGCAACTGGATGTACAATTCTGGTGTTGGCAACGACCCCAGAGATAGGAAATTCAACATCAAAAGTCAGGCAGACCGTTACGATGCCAATGGAAAATACCAGCGAACATGGTTGCAGGACACTCTTTTTTAGGAGCCAGAGACCTGCTCTCAGCTCTATCTTGTTCTGGAAGTGGCAGTCCAACTATGCTTGCAAAAGAGCTTCTTACCAGTCGCTTTTTGCACTGCGGTTGGCTAAGCCACTTCCAAAACAAGGATGCCGCTTCCATCAGGGCTAAAAAACTAGATTACAAGATTAATTGTTACATCAAAAAATACAGTTTCCTGATGGATGAACTTTGTAAAATCATTTGACGGTTAAATTGAAATTAAACCTTGTTTTTAATTCTCTTGGTGTAGATTTGAAATACACCAACAACAAGCATAAGGCTTATTACAATATAAACCCAAAACGCCTCTGGCTGCTCTTTAGCTTCTTCTACTGCTCCATAATACACAAAAGCACTCCAATAATAGGGTGACTTATTTGCATTAGAGATTTCCTTATTTTCAAGAAAATCTAATTTAGACTTTCGGTTAGCAATTGCTGCCGATTGGTTGTGGCTGTAGTGTTTATAAAAGTAAGCCATCAACTGGGAAGTTGAACGGTCATTAACCTCCCAAAGACTAAACAAAAGATTTTGCGCTCCTGCATATTGAAAGCCTCTGGCTAAACTGATAGGGCCTTCTCCTGTGAGAAGTTTCCCCACACCAGTCTCACAGGCGCTAAGAACTACCAGTTTTGGATTTAATTTCAAACTGTATAAGTCCTGAACAAGCAGCACATCGTCATAAAATTCCATAGTCGCTGGAATGGTAAATGTCCCACTATTAGCGTGAGTAGAAAGGTGTAATATCGAGTGTTCTGCTGCCAGACTTTTAAAATTGGTTGAACTGGCTTCATCATGAAGAAGCAAGGATGTGGGCATGAGTTCTTCTAGATGCTTTGACTCTTCTAAGGAGTAGCTCAGATGCTTTGAAGTATCTTCAAACACAGGAAAAAGTCCTAAAACTGAATTTTTAACATCTTGGCTTTCAGCTTGATTATATAAGCGTGCAGAATTGTTGTAGCTTATAGTGTGCCTTTTAAGAAGGAAAGGCATTTGTTCGTAAACCGTGCTTTGACTTGCATCAAACAATAAGGCTTCAAAAGGCACAAAGTGCAGCAAAGCATCTGGTATAATCATCAAGTTGGCATTCGCTGTTCTTGCTTTAGGCATTAATTTCTGATACAAAGCATAAGCCGTTTCACGATAGTCGGCAATTGCTCTATTGATAGCTGTAGGACTTTCAAAAAAACCAATAAAATCAGATAGCTGCTGTTTTATAACCGAATCCTTACTAATCCGATGCAGATGGAGGGATTTATTATCGATATCAAAGCGATAAATATGAGATCTTCCAGAAAAATAAAGCAATAAGGTCGATTGGTCCTGCCTGAGTTTTTGCTGAATTTGACCAAGGCTTACAGAATTAGAGAGGGAGTCTGAATAATTTGCTTCTACCAGACCCTGAACGTGTCTCAAGGCTTGATGAATCTGACTTAGAGAGTCGCTAATTGCTGCTATGCGTTTAGCATTTGGTTGAGTTAATTGTACTTTCAGAGACAAATTGATCAGTTGTTCCTGACTGTTTGTTAGCGTTTTTCGCAGTTGAAGTAAACTATCTTCTGGGTGTAATTTTAAAAGGTACTGCTGTGTCATCTGTTCTCTAAGGACCCGCGCTTTACTATTTTCTACATAAGTAAAAGCTCGCTTTAAGAGCTCTGAATTTTGTGAGGTTTGGTAATCATTCCAAAGAATATCTAAACAGTCTTCTGTTCTGCGTTTCCAACGGGATTGATGCATCAATCTCACTTCCTGTTGAGTATAATCTGCATACATTAAGTCAGATACATAAAAACTAAGGTCGTAATAAGCTAAGGCTATGTTGGAGTTGGCTTGCAGCTTCGCCAAACCATCGAATATGGATATAAAGGTCGGTTCTGCATACAGCAATTCTTTGGGTGGAAGCAACACAGGTGATTCTAAAGGCAACAAGATATTCAAGGCCTTGAGATAGGTTTCAGATGCTTTTTCAACAGCCTGCAAGGCCACAAATACACTTGCTTTTTCCACATAAAAGCGAGCCATATCTCGAACAATGGAAGTTTCATTTATGAGTCGTAGTTCTACTTGATTCAACAATCGAAGAGCCTGTTCATACTCGCCCTCTTTCATCGCTAACTGAGCTTTATTTCTCAGTTTTTGAACATCATTTTTATTGGTGGTCTCCAGAAAGGATTTCGCCTTGTTCAACTGTTGTTTCGCCAGTAAGTTTGTCGCCATATTATTTTCTAAAGCTGTAACTTGTTTTGGAGTTAGGCCATGAGTTTCTAATCCTTCCTGAAGTAATTCTATAGCGGTTGAATGCTTACCTGTATTGTGGTATACCACAGATAGGTTTATAATCCCTGCCACTTGTTGCTGAGAGTCATTTTGGGATTTAGCTAATGCTATATAGCGCTTTATAACCCGCTCTGCATTGGCAAAGTCCCCAAGTTGAGTATAAATATTTCCTAGCGGCTTCAGCGTGTATTCAATGATATCATAAGACTCAAACTGGTGACTTTTATAGATTTCCCAGGCCTTTTCATAAGAGCGAATAGCAGGTTGAAAATTCCCATATTGCTTGTCGTAAAACCCCATATTGGCATAAAGCACTACTAAAGCCAAATATTCATTTGGGTTTTGAGCGTTTTTAGTAAAATCAATAGCATTAGCTTTTAATTCTTGAAGCGCTTTAGGACTTGTATTTTCTACAAAGGCATCCAAACGCGCATAAATCGCATCTTCAAGGCTTTGCGATTGCCCTAATGAAGTATGAAATAGTAATATGAAAATTAATTTATTGATCATTTCTTCGATTAAGAAAGTGTGGGTTTTATGCAAGGGATAAAAGTGAAAATTCTTTTTTCTAAATGGCGTTGGTAAAAGATGGAAACGAATAACTCTACCCACAAGAGATCAGGGATAACGTCCAAATTAAAATTTCCAAATTGCATAAAACTGTAGTTGATTATGTGGAGCGTTCAAATTATACACATATCGAACGCCAGCACTAGGTCCTATGCGCGCTATACCAGCATTAAAACCAACAAAAGCTCCTGCTTGAAAATTGTCAAAATTGGTCGTTGTTGTCTGGACAGTATTAAAGTCTTTGGTTTCGTCTCTTTCGGTAAAACCTTCAGAAGGAACAAATAAAGAGTATTCCCCTATTTGGTTATCTCTTATTTTACTTGTCCAGTCTAATTTTAACTGAACTCCAGTTCCTACTGCAAGAAAGTTATTAAGGTTATAGCGGTAAGACGCCGGGACCAGATATAACGAAATATTTTGATAGTCCTTGATTTTATTTATGTCGTAAACTTCTACAAATTCATTAGCTGTAGGAGTTTCTTCTCTAAACTGATTGAATTCCTCATAGGAGCTTGATGAAATCATTAATTCTGCTTGCAAATATCCACGATACGATTTGTAAGGAGAGATGGTAGCACCTACAAAATATTCATTGTGATTATCTAAACTCGGACTCATCATGTAACCGGCCTTAGCTCCTATAGAAATACCAGGTAAAAACCGCGTGGTTGCATAATTGGTGGTGATAGGATCATTTTTATCGAAATAAATATCGGTGCGGGTTCGAGTTGTCTTTTTATGAAAATCTTTGGCTAGGTTGATTTTATACTTGACAAATCCTTTTGTGGAATCAATATCTTTAAGGCTTTTTTGCTCGCTTCCAGGTAGGTAAATATTCTTGAAGGTAAATAGGGCTTTCTGACCCTTAAAAGTGGTATCAATACAACTGTAAAAAATCTCTTTATCCTCAGGACATATTGGACACTCCGGATACGTATCTAAAATTTCGATACTGCTTGTATCAAACATCTCAGGGATTTCGGTTTCCAATCGAATAGTTGTAGCCGGGCCTTCTCCATTGTTTTGGAATTTAGTTTTGAACTTAAAGGTTTTAAAACGGGCTAACCTATAGTTCATCACAGTAGCATTGGAGGACATTTTATTGGGATCGTGGGATGTGACAATTTCCATTTCCATATCCTTGACCTTATGCGTATCAAAATTACGATCGGGGACATAAACGCTTCTTACCGTTACGATAGCACTGGTATCTTTAAGCATCTCGGGGGTAGTTCGTAATGTAAAAAACATATTGCGTTCTTCACCCGGTTGCATATCTTCAAACTCAAAAAATTGATAATCTCTATAATAGGCTTTAGACTCTTCGAGCGTCAGCGGCAAATTAATTTTTTCGGTGCTATCCTTCCATTTCTTTGTAAGTTGGAGGATTTCATTTTGCGCTGAAGCGAGTAAAGTTTCATTTTCTTCTGTTACCCCAGAAAACACAAGTGGTATATCTTGTTTTTGTTTTTCACCGTGATGGGTTCGGAGGTCTCGAAGCTCAAAATTATCAGCCTTGTATTTTTGTTCATTATAAAATAAATAGAGCTGACCAGAAGTGGTATAGTTTTTAGGGTTTTTATACCGCATCACAACGACAATATCTTCCTCAGGAATGGGGTCTCGATTGCGAATTAAGTCTATATCACTAGTCATCGAGGCCTTTTCTTTATAATCTGTTGTGACTTTATTCACCTTAACCTTTTGTGGCCTAGTGGCTGGTGTTTTTCCGTTGTCGTAATGATTAGTCACCCACAGTTGAGCCTCATATTCGCCAGGTTTTTCATAAACGTGTTTTGGAACAGAAT
>PXBV01000030.1 GCA_003565575.1 Psychroflexus sp.
ACCTTTACTTACCACGGTGTTATCATGTGGCTCCATAACTTCAACAGATGGACGTTCACCATCATCACTGCTGCAGGAGGTGAATACGGCTGCAAAAAGAATTGCCATTATGGCTAAAACATTTAACTTTTTCATAGTAATTAATTTTAATTGTTGTTTTTGATTTATTAAGTAGTATTTATTGTTCGAGTAATTAATACTTTGGGAGGATCCCTACCGAAATTAAATTCAGTATAAGTTAAATAAGGTATCGAATTTGAATAGTTTAAGATTAAATCAGTAGCATCACAAAACGCCTCAAAATCACTATATTGAAAATACTCTAACTGAAGTATAAACACATCACAATCATGATTAAACGCAGCTGAGAACATTGCTTGAGCATCTTCGTTTTTCAAAGTTTGCAAATGTTTGTAAAAAGCGTAATGCAATGTATTAGCCGAACTGACAATCAGAAAAGCTATAGCAACAAACAGACTTATATGTTTACTTTTAAATTGCATTTTCAAACAAAGGTATATTAATCATTAATTGTATATTTCTTCCCATTTCTGGAATTTCTAAAGCCCTATAAAAATTGGTATGGTTAAAATACTTTTTATCAAAAATATTAAAGGCTTGGAGGTTGATATTAGCTTTAAACTTCCCAACAGTTATTGAGCTTCTAAAACCACCACCAAAAATTCCGTAGCCTGGTGTTGGGTCTTCATTAGGTGAAGTTTGATTTTGTCTGGCTACTAGATTGGTATTTAAAAATGCTTCAATATTATTAAAAAATCCTTGAGAATTAGTTAAGTAAGTTACCTCTGCAAATGCATTAATCGGTGGAGAAAAGGGCAGTGGAAAGTTACGTTCGTTTCCTTCTGTAATTTGTTGATTGTATAAAAATTCAAAAGCTAATTGAGTACGCCAATTATCTTCAATGTCCTGTTGGTAAAACACTTCAAAACCAGTCATAAAAGCTTCTGATTCTGTAAATCTATATATTTGACCACCATGAGGAAGTGGAGAAAATATTCCACTTGGATTTAAGAAAATATAATTACTAAAATAGTACAGATATGGGCTAAAGCTAATGGTAAAGTCTTTCTTCTCATAAGTTGCTTTCGCATCCAGCACCGCACCGCGCTCTGGGCTTAAAGTGGGGTCACCTTGCTCGTGTCTAAAAGACCCGTGATGAATCCCATTAGCAGAGAGCTCTATAGCGGAAGGGAGCCTAAAATTAGTTCCAGCTGTAAAGCTTAAATTAATATGATAGTCCAATTGATAATTGGCCCCAATTAACGCATTTATATTTCCAAAATTACGCTGTGTAGCTTGGCTTCTAGTGGCAAAGCTAGCCGCATCTGGGTTCCCTCTGGCTTCCAAAAATTCAAAAAGCAAGGGATCATAATACTCATCTATATCTATATGAGCAATATCTCCTCTCAATCCAAAATTTAAGCCCCATTTTTTATTATGCTCGTATTCATGAATGGCATAAAGCCCTGCAGTACTTCTTCTGTAACTAGGGAGCAAAAAGTTGAAGCCTCCAATGCTATTGTCTTGGTATTGAGTTTGTAAGCCTACAGAAGTTTGATGTGATCTGGAGAAAAAGTGTTTGTATTGAATCCTGTTTTCTATAGTGTGTAAATTAAAATCAAGTTCAAGGTCTGGATTTACTTCTGGTCTTTGTTGTCCTACATAGTGTGTATGGAATTCACTCCACTCTTGGCGGTGATTGTTTTGATAACTTATGTCTACAGTTAAATCTGAAGAGTTAAAAAGCCATTTGTTTTCACTATTAACTTTAAAATGATTAACACGCTGGTAAGGTAAGTCAATGTTTCTTCGGTCTCCATCATCTACTACACGTCTTACAGAAGGGACTCCATGAGCACCAGGGAAAAATCCTGCTTTTAAATAAGTATTGCTAAGACTGAGTGTAGAATGAAAATTATCACTACGGTAACCACTTTGTAGCATAAAATCACGTTCACGACCCGCAGTATTTTTCAAGCGCCTATTTTCAACAGGCATATTCGTAGATAAATAATTTATAGCATCGGTAGGAACGTTATAATCTCCGTAATCACTTATCGTAGTTTTAAATTTAAAAAACCACTTTTCTTTTTTGTAGGCTAAATCAAGTGAATTGGCGATAGTATAATTGACGCTCCTTCCAAATGCTCTATAATTGCCTTGAAGGCCTTCGTGTTTTGGGGTTGAACTTGAGTTGATTTTTACTACACCTCCTATAGCATCACTACCATAGGCTATAGCTCCAACACTTTTTATAATTTCTATATCTTCTATTGAAAAGGCATCAATTTCAAGTCCATGGTCTGCTCCCCATTGTTGTCCTTCATGTCGGCTTCCGTTTTCAGCAACAACTATCCGGTTGAAACTTAATCCTCTTATGATTGGCTTGGAAGCACCGGCACCAATTTCAATAGAATTCACGCCAGGAATATTTTCTAAAGATTTAGCAAGTGAACCTGAAAAATTGTCTTCTATGTATTGGGCATTTACTTTTTCTACATTTTGGATTCTAGAAGCTAGCTTTTTATTTAAAATAACTTCATCTAAAGCATCATCAGTTTTTAATAAAACTTTCAAATTTATGGATTCACCATTAAGATTTAAAATGGTATCAAAACTTTTGAAACCTATGTAATCCACTTCAATACTGTTTTGTCCTTGCTCCATGTTAGGAATTTCAAACCTCCCATCTTTATCAGTGTAGGTGTGTCCTTTGGATGTGCCAATATGTGCCCTATGAAGGGGAACACCTTCATGGTCTAAAACAATACCACTTAATCGAGTTTGTGAAAACACAGACAAATGAATTAAAATGAAAGTAAAAAAAAATAGTAACCTTAGGAGCATCTAAAAAACCTTAATCTTAACTAATTTAAAAAATTAAAAACCAATATTAGTTAAGGCTAGGCGGAGGTTTGTTGTGGTATTGACCAGAGTAGAAGCTAGAAACAAAAATTTCTGGCTGAGTAAGACTTTTTGATGTCTTTAAGCTAAATAGGGGTGAAAGTGTAAAATCAAAAGTCGGATCTGAAATAATGAAGATTTCATCATCAATGGATGAAGTAAAATCATCACAAGTAGAGCAGATTTCTGTAGTTGTGGTATCAGAATCTAATAAATGAGATAAAGCATGCACATTCACAACTGTAGAAGTGAATATGAGAAAAAGTAATATGCTCTTAAACTGCTTTAGATTCAAAATTTATTTCTTTGATTACAAATATAAGGAATTATATGGAAAAACCTTTAGAATTAACTTTCTTGAAACAAGAAGCCCAATCCTAATCTAGAAAGCATTTTCTTTTCAAACTTCCAGAAGAATTTATATTGACCAAAAATGAAACCAATTAGAACAAGAAGAATTTGATATATTGGGAAAATGCACAAAATCCGAAGTGTATAGTAAATAAAACCTCCAAAAAAATGGTCTGCAAAAACATCTCGTGATAAGCCAATAAACGTTAAAGCAGGTTTAGCTAAATATGCCGATAGGGAACCGGTAATAGCAAATACAATAAATATTATGATTAATTGAAGGTTGGATTCTATTTCCCAGCGCTCTTTTAATTTTTTCATTTTGCAAATTTACAAAACCTTATCTCAATCTTTGGTTATATTTCTCTTGAAAATAAATGAAATAAAAATAAAGTAGGTAATTAACCTCGTATCCATAATCTGTTCTAAAATCATAATCTATGGCAAGAGGATATAAATCAGTTCCAAATTGAGTAGGGTTATTAGCTCTTATGTTATAGTTGGTTACAAATATTTTATTTCTTTGTTCTAGAAACTTCTGGTCATAGTAACCTGGTGGAACTTGTGAAACCATCCACGCTGTAAACCCGGGTTCTAAAATAATAATTTCATACTCCAGGCTATCATTTGCTATTCTTACGGTATCATTTTCAATTTTTGAATATTTAAAACTTTGATTGATGTCTGATACAGTCAGGTCAGCATCGGTGTTTTGTTTATTGATAGAACACGATACTAGTATACTTAATAACAATACAACAGAAAGAATGAGTTTCATAAATTCTAATTATTTGTCATATTCACTATAAATGCATCAGGATATTTCTCTAAATTTTGATCTCGAAATTTTTCTGCTGCTATTCTATTATCAAATTGACCCAAAATAGCTGTATAAACCTTCCTTTGATTTATGGTTTTAACCTGAATGATGACTTTGCTTTTGTAATTGATTTTCAATTGATTAGCAAGTCTTATTAAATTATCACTTTCACTAAAGCTTGCCACTTGTACTCCATAAAAATCAGGCTGAATTTTGTCTACATCTAGCATATAAAACTCATCTTCTGATTGTTCACTTTTGGAGGTAGCCACAAAATTTTCAGAAGTTGTAAGGGCTTGCTCTGAAACTGCTTTGGTACTGTGCGGGGTCTGCTCACTATTCTCAGAATTATATATAGATGATGTATCAGAAACTTCGGCATTAGCGTCTAAAACTTCAATTTGAACTTCAGAAATTCCATTTTCTATAATGCCAAGCGTTTTTGCTACAGATTGAGATAAATCAATAATTCGACCTCTTATAAAAGGCCCTCTGTCGTTAATTTTTACAACTGCTGATTGATTATTTTCTAGGTTTGTGACTTTAACTTTTGTTCCAAACGGTAACTTTCTGTGGGCAGCTGTGGCTAAGTTGTGCTTGTAAAGCTCGCCACTTGCTGTGGGTCTTCCCTCAAATTGATCTGCATAAAACGAAGCCTTTCCTGTTTGAGTTTGAGAAAAACTGCAGATGGCTAGTAATATAAAAATGGTATGGATTAAGATTTTCATAACTTTATTTGAAATGGTTTAAAATTTGATAACTCAACTCTCTTGAAAGTTGATCTTGAGTTTGTTGCGTGGCCCCACCAATATGTGGACTTAAAGACAGCTTTGGGTTCATAAGTAGCTGAATAGGAGGTTGTGGCTCATCTTCAAAAACATCAAGTGCTCCAAAACTTAAAGTATTGCTTTCTAATGCTTTAACTAAAGCTACCTCATCTAAACATTTACCATGCGAGGTGTTGATAACTCCAGCGGTCGGTTTCATTTTCTGAAGCTCTTTTTCGCCTATAAAGTAAGTTTGTGTTTCAGGAATATGAAGGCTAATCGCATCTGAATTAGATAAAACTTCATCTAAAGTAGAGGCATTTAAATTGAATTTTACAACTTGATTATCATAGAAATTCAATTCAAGTTCAGCAGTGTCAACATGTTTATCGTAAAATTTGACTTCCATTCCCAAAGCAATTGCTTTTTTTGCTACTGCTTTTCCAACTTTTCCTAAACCAATAATACCAAGGGTTTTGCCTTTTAATTCGCTTCCTCCAGAAAAGGAGCGCTTTAATGAATTAAAATTTTGATCGCCTTCTAGTGGCATATCGCGGTTAGAATCCTTCAGATGTCGCATACAGCTTAAAAGATGAGCAATGGTAAGTTCTGCCACACTATTGCTCCAAGCATGTTCTGCCTGAAAAACTTTAATATTTCTTTGAATAGCAACATCTACAGCTATGTGTTTTGAATTCCTATCGCAGTTCCCAATAAATAGCAGTGATGGTAATTCAGTAATTATATCTTTTGATAAAACTGTTGAGTTCTTCACCAAAATTCCGTCAATAGCATTAGAGTTAATGTAATTAACCAGTTGATTTTCAGCAATATTTTTTACTTCAACGCTATGTCCAGCTCCTTCAAGTAGTTGAATTCCAATATCAGAATAACCGTCTGTTGCTAAAATTTTCATTTAAAAATAATTATATAGTTTTTTCAAAATGTTTCATGACGTCCACAAGAACTTCTACACTCTCAACGGAAAGCGCATTATACATAGACGCTCTATAACCACCAACACTTCTGTGACCATTAAGTCCGTTAATATTCGCTTTTTTCCAAAGTTCATCAAAACGAGGTGCCAAATTTTCATCTTTCAAGGTAAATGTGGCATTCATCATAGAGCGATCTTCTTTTGCTGTAAAACCTTCAAAAAGAGAATTCCTATCAATTTCAGCATAAATTAAATCCGCTTTTGTTTTATTTTTTTTCTCAATCGTTTTAAGTCCACCATTTCGTTTAAGCCACTCCATCGTTAACATTGAAACGTAGACTGAAAATACGGGGGGTGTATTAAACATAC
>PXBV01000125.1 GCA_003565575.1 Psychroflexus sp.
CGAGGATACAGGTATGGATTGCCGAATGACCAATACTACTTCAAGTCTGCAGAGGAGATGAAGTCCTTGTTCAAAGACCTCCCAGAAGCCATTTCAAATACTGAAAAAATTGCAGACAAAGTAGAAGCTTATGAGTTAGCAAGAGAAGTACTTCTACCAGCTTTTACAATTCCTGAGCAATTTATAGATGAGAAGGATAAAGAAGATGGTGGTAAGAGAGGAGAAAATGCCTATCTAAAGCATTTGACTTTTGAAGGCGCCAAAGAACGCTATGGTAAGTTGACTTCAGAGATTGAAGAACGACTCAACTTTGAGTTATCTGTCATTGCAAATACTGGCTATCCTGGCTATTTTTTAATTGTTGAAGATTTTATTCGCGAAGCAAGAAACATGGGCGTTTCGGTAGGGCCAGGCCGAGGCTCTGCAGCTGGAAGTGCAGTGGCTTATTGCTTAAAAATCACAAACATTGATCCTATCAAATACGATCTTCTGTTTGAGCGATTTTTAAATCCTGAACGAGTGAGTATGCCAGATATAGACATCGATTTTGATGATGAAGGGCGAAGCAAGGTGATGGATTATGTGATTGATAAATATGGAGAAAATCAAGTAGCACAAATCATTACTTATGGAACCATGGCGGCTAAATCGGCCATTAGAGATACGGCTAGGGTGTTAGATTTACCACTCTATGAAGCTGACCGCATCGCTAAATTGATTCCTGATATGTCCAAGCTGGGAAAAATTTTCAGTATGGAAGAGAAGGAAATTCGGAAAAAATTCAGGTCTGAAGACGTTGATAAGGTCTTGGAGTTAATTTCCATTTCAGAGCAAGATTCACCGGAAGCTCAAACCATAAATCAAGCTAAAATTCTTGAAGGTTCGGTTAGAAATACAGGGATTCATGCCTGTGGAGTCATTATTACTCCAGACGATATTACAAAGTTTGTTCCAGTCTCCACAGCCAAAGATTCTGATTTATACGTTACTCAATTTGATAATTCTGTAGTTGAAAATGCTGGCTTATTAAAAATGGACTTTTTGGGCTTAAAAACCCTTACGCTCATCAAGGATACCGTTGAAATCGTAAAAGCAAGACATGGTAAAGATTTGGATCCAGAAGCCTTTCCTTTAGATGATGAAAAAACTTATGAGCTTTTTCAACGTGGAGAAACTGTTGGGATTTTTCAGTACGAATCTGCGGGAATGCAGGAGCATATGAAAAGCTTAAAGCCAACGGTTTTTGAAGACCTCATTGCCATGAATGCCCTTTACAGACCTGGGCCTATGCAGTATATCCCTAACTTTATCAACCGTAAACATGGTCGAGAAGAGATATCCTATGATTTACCAGAAATGCAGGAATACCTGGAAGAAACCTACGGGATTACGGTCTACCAAGAGCAAGTGATGCTACTATCACAAAAGTTAGCTGGATTTACCAAGGGCGAAGCCGATGTCTTACGAAAAGCCATGGGGAAAAAGTTGAAGGACGTATTGGCCAAATTGAAACCTAAGTTTATCAATCAGGCCAAAGAAAAAGGACACCCTGGAGAGGTTCTAGAGAAAATATGGAAAGATTGGGAAGAATTTGCGAGTTATGCGTTCAATAAATCGCATTCTACCTGCTATGCGTTTGTAGCTTACCAAACGGCGTATCTTAAAGCACATTATCCAGCAGAGTATATGGCAGCTGTTCTTTCAAACAATATGAACGACATCAAGAAAGTGACTTTTTTTATGGAAGAATGTAAACGCATGGGCTTATCAGTTTTAGGGCCAGACGTAAATGAATCCTACTACAAGTTTTCTGTGAATCAAGATAATGCCGTTCGCTTTGGTATGGGCGCGGTAAAGGGCGTAGGTGGAGGTGCTGTTTCTACGATTGTAGAAAATAGAAAGAAAGACGGGGCTTACCTGTCTATTTTTGATTTAGCAAAACGAATTGATTTGCGAGCAGCTAACAAAAAAGCATTTGAAAGTTTGGCGTATGCTGGAGCTTTTGATAGTCTCGGGCATGTACACCGAGCGCAGTATTTTCAAATTACAGAAGGAGAGTTGACCTTTTTAGAAAAGGTCATTAAATATGCTGCGCGTTATCAGGAGAATAAAAATTCTGCACAAGTTAGTTTGTTTGGGGACGCGAGCGAAGTTCAAATTCCAGAGCCAGAAGTGCCTCCGTGTGAGCCATGGCATAATATGCGAACTCTCAAAGCTGAAAAAGAAGTGGTAGGCTTATTCTTATCTGGCCATCCTCTAGATGATTTTAAAGTTGAAATTCAATCGTTTTGTAATGCAAATTTGAGCTACATGGCTCATATAGAAGAGCATTTGGGCAAAGACTTATCTATAGCGGGAGTGGTTACCGATGTGAATCATCGGGTGAGCAAAAATGGAAAAGGCTTTGCAACGTTTGTTTTAGAGGATTACAATGAAAGCCATGAGTTTTGGATATTTGGAGAGGAGTATTTAAAATTTAGACATTTTTTAATTCAGGATAACTTTATACACCTTAGGTTGAAAGCTACACAGTTTATAGATAGAAATACAGGGCAGCTAGGACGGGTGCGTGTAGGCTTTTTGAACTTTAAGCAACTTCAAGATGTGCTGAGCGATAATGCTAAAAAACTAACCATTCACATGAATGTAGATGATTTATCCGAAGATCAAATCACGTCAATAAAGTCATTGTTTTCTTCACACGCAGGAGATCATCTATTGGATTTTGTGATTCATGAAAAAGAAACAAGGGTGAAAATTCAGATGCAAAGTAAGTCTCAAAAGGTAAATATCTCTAACGCTTTGATTTCAGAATTAAAACAAAACAACATCGTATTTAAATTGAAATAAGGAAGAGGTGTTTAGTATCAAAAGGAGAGCTTACCTCACATATAACAAACAAACTTAAACTTTTAATGCAAGGTAAGCGTCTTAAAAAAGTGGCAAATTTACAACTTTTTATAAATTTATCACAAATTATACTCTAAAAAATATATTTAAATTCCAGTGATTTTTTTGAAAACTAATCAGAAGGTTATTGGTTTCATAAGATCATTTAGGATTAACTATTAAAATTTCAATTTTGATCCTTCAAAACAGTATCTAGTTGATTTTTAGTGATTCCTAGTTGCAGTGAGTATTGTAGTGTCTTATCATATCTGTAGTTGTAACAATACCTACTAAGTTGTCATTTTCTAAAACAGGCAGTGCATGAAAATTTTCTTTTGTGAATAAGTCTGCTGCTTTCCCTATAGGATCTGAGGCGTTGACATAAGAGACTTGTTTAGACATAACTTGCTCAAGTGAGAACATATCATAAACCGTAGTTTCCACTGTATCTCCATCATCGTTTGTTGAATCTGCAAATGAAATACGCAATAAATCATTATAGCTCAACATGCCTACTATTTTAGACCCTCTCACAACTGGCAAGTGGCGTATGTTGTGTTTTTTAAAAAGGGATTCAGCTTTGGTTAAACTGTCTTCTAGATTGAGTTTAATTAGGTTTTTGGTCATCAATTTTTGTATCGCTGTAGTTTTCATAGCTTTTGAATTTAATTTCAGTATAAAGATGCGATGAGTCTACTTGATTTGGTATGATGAAAATCATCATTTAGTAAGTTTTTTTCGATTGAGCTAGTATTTTCATTAAATTAAATAAAAAACGGTTTTTAGTAAATCACTAAAAACCGTTTGAACTTGACAATAAAGCTTATGAATCAGTCTTTATCGACTTTTCAAGTAGTTTCCCTATGTACATATAATGTGCTCTTAAATTTTCGTTTGAATTAGTTAATCTTGTTTTTGTAGAAGAAAGAAGCTCTTCCTGAAGCTTAAAGCAATGCGCTTTTAACTCTAACGCTAACTCTTTATCATTTTCTAATTGAATAAGTTGGTGTACTAAGTGTTTTTGAAGCTCTCGCTCTACTTGATCTGGTGAAGTTCTGGAGTTGAAAATGTCTTTCACAAGTGCATCTAGCAATTCTTGTGGAGATAAGCCATCCCCAGGTAAGGTAGAACTAGCATCCCACATAGTGTTGAGCCGCTTTGCACCTAAAAGTTGGTTAAGCACAGTTTTGTTCATATTGATGAGACTTTCTAGCTTACCAGACTTAGCAAATTTTGATAACAAATTCTCGTCAACTAGCCAGTATTGTGGAGTCCAAACATATTCATTTAAGAATGCTAAAGCTTCCTTTTGCTTTGTTTTCTCTACAACTTGGTATGGCAAACCAACTTGACCTTTGTGCAAAAGCGTTTCGTGTACACCGCCCACATTACTTACCACATGGTAAATATATCTTCTATAAACGCTAAGCATTTCGCCATAAAGCTCTTCTAAATCATTATAATTTTGTCCCTCAGGGGTTGTCCATTCTTCTAGGTTTTTGGCCACAATCTTAAGATTATTTAAACCATATGTGCTAGCTTTTATGGAGTTATCTCCAATGTCTTCAGTTTGAGCTGCAGGGTCATTTCCACGGCTTCCAAACATATACAAAGGATCGGTGCTACGCTCATCCACAAAGCTTTTTAGTTTGGCTTGGTCTTGTTCTGCATTACTGTTGGGGAAATACCGGTAGCCCCACTCTATAGCGTACTCATCATAGGGTCCAAGTTGCCTTACAAAACGTATGTTTTCATCGCCAGGTTGAGCCACATAATTATAACGAGCATAGTCCATAATGGTAGCAGCAATTCCCATCTTCTGGGTGAAATTGCCAGATCTAAGCGAATCTACCGGATAGGCTGAACTGGCTTTCATATTATGCGGTAAACCTAGAGCATGACCAATTTCGTGTGAAATCACTCGACGCATCATCTCCCCAATTTCTTCCTCTGGAGTATCCAAAGTTCTAGCTTTGGGGTTGGCAGCTCCAGTTTCTAACAAATAGCGGTTTCTGTAGGACCTTAGATGGTTATGGTACCAGATAATATCAGATTCTATTATTTCACCAGTTCGTGGGTCAGATACACTAGGGCCAGTTGCATTTCTAGTGGTGGAAGCCACATACCTTACTGTTGAATAACGCACATCTTCTGGACTGAAATCTGGATCCTCTTTTGGTGTAGGAGCTACTTTAGCTTTTATGGCATTTTTAAAGCCTGCTTTTTCAAATGCAGCATTCCAATCTTCAATGCCTTGAATAAAGTAGGGTCTCCATTTTTCTGGCGTAGCAGGGTCTAGGTAGTAAACAATTGGTTTTTTAGGCTCAGAGAGCTTGCCTTGTTCGTAGGCTTTTTCGTCTTTGGGTTCTAATCTCCAACGGCGGATGATCCGCATTTCGTCAGATTTTAAAGCATCTGAGCTGTAATTGTATTTCCTGAGTCCAAACCAACCTACTCTAGAATCTTCATACCTTACTTGCATTTTATCCTCGGGCAAAGCAATGATAGAATGGTTGATTTGAAATGTAAAGGTGTTGGTGGAATTTCCGCGGGGTGGCTTATCCGTAGGGAAGGTTAAGGTATGTACAATTTCAGTATTTTCTGGAAAACTCTTCACTGAATTGATTCGGCTACGTTTGCCATCTACTTTTCCGATTTTATATTCCGTTTTTAAATTATCTGGAATGATATTGAAAGACGGAGAATCTGCATTAAAAAACGAAGATACCTCAATAACAATCGGCTCTCCTTTTTTAGATTCAATAGGAAATGAAGCTAAAATAGGATTCAAGTTGTTTTGAGCAACACTTAGACTTATCGGGTCTTCTTCATTTGCTATGTTTGTGGTCAGAACTTGAACCACATCTATAGCATTGCCTACTTTGACAAAATGGATCATTTGTTCAGAAGTTTTGGACCCCGCATTTCGGTAAGCAGAATAATTGGGAGGTAATTGTTTGAGGCGCGTTACCATCAAAAGGTCTTTTTCCAAAACCTCTTCAGTCAACTCAAAATAAAGCTTGTCCTCATCATAATAAGTGGTGATAAGCCCTTTGCTTTTAGGCAGTTGTTTTAAGGTTGTACTTAAATCTTGTTCGGCTTTCTTTTGAGCATGCCCAAGAGACAAACTCAAAGCTAACATCAGTAATATAAGATATCTCATAGTTAAATTGAATTTTTTTATGAGACTTCATTAACGTTGAAAAGTTCAATCTTAAC
>PXBV01000372.1 GCA_003565575.1 Psychroflexus sp.
CAGAATTTGATGTGGACTTAGAAGGTAAAGGCCCTGTTACCTATTATAATATCTCTGCAGATGATGAAATGATAGATAATCAAATCAAAACCATTCGTCGTCAATATGGAAAACTAGTCACTCAAGATGAAGTGAAAGATGGTTTTACAGTTGTTGGGACTTTTCATAATGAGGAAGAAGGCATTGAAAATGAAGCTACTTTTAAAGCAGAGGACATCGATGGAAAAACCAATAAGAAAGAATTATTAGGAGCTAAAGTTGGCGATCAGGTGACTTTAAAGTCCAATAAATTGTTCAAAGATGATGAGACTTTAGCCAGACATTTAGGTCTTGAGCAGGATAAAGTTGACGGACTTAAAGTGGACTTGACATTCACCATCAAAGAGATCAATGAACAAGTTTTAGCTGAACTGAATCAAGACTTATTTGATAAAGCTTTTGGAGAAGGTGAAGTTACTTCAGAAGAAGAGGCCAAAGCTAAAATAGCAGAGCAGTCTAAAGAAACCTTTAAGCAACAAGGCGATCAGCAATTCTTTAATGATGTGACAGAAGAGTTGATTGAAAAAGCTCAAATGGAATTACCTTCAGAATTTCTTCAAAAGTGGTTACAGACTCAAGGTGAGAAACAATTAACTCCAGAAGAAGCTAAGGAAGAGTATGAAAAAAGCGAAAAAGGCATCAAATACCAATTGATTGAAGCCAAAATAGCTAAAGATAACGATGTAAAAGTAGAGCTTGAGGACATCAAAAAAGTAGCTAAGGAGAAGATAAAAATGCAGATGATGCAGTTTGGTCAAATGGATTTTCCTGAAGAACAAATGGAAGGCATTATTCAGAATCTCTTGTCCAACCAAGAACAAGTCAAGCAATTTTCTGAAGAAGTAATGGTGCAAAAATTACTTCAGTTATATAAAGACAAAATGAACGTTGAAGAAAAAGATGTAACCTATAAAGAGTTTGTAGATACCGTTTACAAATAAACTTAATAAATAAAATGCGTATAGCTTGAAGTTAACATTTAGTAAAAATAAAGGCTAGGTATTAACTTCAAGCTATATTCGTTTAAAATTATAGAGGACTACTATGAAAATGGATAAAGAATTTAAAAAATTTGTAACCAAAGACCACGGTGTCAACGCAAATTATTATGACAAAGTCATAACTAGTATGATTCCTACGGCAATGACCCCCAATATTATAGAAGAGCGCCAAATGAATGCAGTTGCAATGGATGTATTTTCTAGATTGATGATGGACAGGATTATTTTTTTAGGAACACCTATAAATGACCAAGTAGCTAATATTATTCAAGCTCAATTGTTGTTTTTAGAAAGTACAGATTCTTCAAAAGACATTCAGATTTATATCAATTCACCAGGAGGAAGTGTTTATGCTGGTTTAGGAATTTATGATACTATGCAGTTTATCAAACCTGACGTAGCTACCATAAATACGGGCATTGCTGCCTCTATGGGAGCGGTATTGCTTTGTGCTGGTACTGCAGGAAAACGAAGTGGACTACCGCACTCTAGAGTAATGATTCATCAACCAATGGGAGGCGCTCAAGGGCAAGCTGATGATATTGAAATAACAGCTAATCAAATTTTACTTCTGAAGGAAGAATTATATAAAATCATTTCTAAACACTCTGGAAAATCCTATGACGATGTTTATGCAGATGGCGATAGAGATTACTGGATGAAAGCAGAGGCAGCCAAGGCTTATGGAATGATTGATGAAATATTGACAAGAGACTAAATTATGGCAAAAGAAGAGTTAGAATGTTCATTCTGTGGACGTAAAAAAGCAGAAACCAACTTGCTCATTGCAGGCTTGGATGCTCATATTTGCGACAGATGTATTGAACAGGCTCATGGCATTGTGTTAGAAGAGTCCAAACAAGATAGTACAGAAGAGCTTACTTCAGAATTAAAATTAAGAAAGCCTAAAGCTATAAAATCTTTTTTGGATGAATATGTTATTGGACAAGACCAAACCAAAAAAGTAATGTCTGTTGCTGTTTACAACCATTACAAACGTTTATTGCAGCCTAAATCTAATGATGATATTGAAATTCAAAAGAGTAACATCATCATGGCAGGGCAAACAGGTACAGGAAAAACACTTGTAGCAAAAACCATTGCCAGAATGTTAAATGTGCCTTTAGCTATCGTGGACGCAACAGTACTAACAGAGGCTGGTTATGTAGGTGAAGACGTGGAAACTATTTTAACCAAACTTCTTGCAGCTGCAGATTACAATGTTGAGAAAGCTGAGCATGGTATTGTTTTTATAGACGAAATTGATAAAATTGCTAGAAAAAGTGATAATCCTTCAATTACTAGAGACGTAAGTGGAGAAGGAGTACAGCAAGCGCTGCTGAAACTTCTGGAAGGAACAACTGTAAACGTCCCACCAAAAGGAGGAAGAAAACATCCAGACCAAAAATTTATTGAAGTTAACACAGAGAATATTCTGTTTATAGCAGGAGGTGCTTTTGATGGTATTGAAAAAAATATTTCCAAACGTCTGAACATGCAAGCTGTAGGTTATGGGGCTTCCAAACTTGGCGAAAGTGTGGATAAAGAAAATATTCTACAATACATTATACCTAAAGACCTCAAAGATTTTGGATTAATACCAGAAATTATAGGTCGTTTACCTGTTTTAACGTACATGGATCCTTTAGATAAGGAAACACTAAGGTTGATTTTAACTGAGCCTAAAAATGCCATCATTAAGCAGTACCAAAAGTTGTTTGAAATGGATCATATCGATTTTCAAATTACAGATGGAGCTTTAAACTTTATAGTTGAAAAAGCTTTAGAATATAAGCTAGGGGCTAGAGGTTTACGTTCTCTTTGTGAAGCCATTTTAACAGATGCAATGTTTGATATGCCAGAAAGTGATGAAACTGAACTTAAAGTGACCAAGTCTTACGCAGAAAAAGCTTTAGAAAGAACCAGTTTGAGAAAACTGAAAGCTGTCAGTTAGGTAAAGATTCACTCCAAGAACAATAATTAAAGTCCTTATGCTAAAAGTGTAAGGACTTTTTTCTTATTTAAGTTCTTGATGATTAACCCTTTCAAAAAAGGTATTTAAATCAAAATACTTAGTAAATATTAACGTAAGTCTGCTTCTTCAAAAAAACTTTTTAGGCGTATCTTTGCACAAAATTTCGGATATTGTCAAATTCCATTGCATACACACATATATACCCTTGGATAGAAGACTTTAAGCAGCTTACCAAATTTAGATTAGCCATTAGTGTTGTCTTTTCATCCATTGCTGGCTATTTATTGGGTATTGATGAATTTCACTTTGGTAATCTACTCCTTCTAGCCTTTGGAGGTTACGCTATGGTAGGCGCTTCTAATGCATTTAATCAAATTATAGAAAAGGATTTGGATGCTAAGATGAAGCGTACCAAAAATCGACCTATACCTTCAGGGACAATGTCTGTAAGTACGGCATTTATTATAGCATCGGTCTTGACCGTGTTAGGCTTGCTGATGCTGTTTGTTATCAATCCTATCACAGCCATGTTTGGAGCTGTTTCTATATTTTTATATGTAAGTGTTTATACGCCCTTAAAAACCCTAACACCTTTATCTGTATTTGTTGGTGCATTTCCTGGTGCAATTCCATTTATGTTAGGCTGGGTAGCTGCAACTGGAAGCTTTGGAATCGAAGCTGGAACGCTGTTTATGATTCAATTTTTTTGGCAATTCCCACATTTTTGGTCACTCGGATGGTGGCTTTATGATGATTACAAAGAGGGTGGCTTTTTTATGCTTCCCACAGGAAAAAGAGATAAAGGAACAGCTATTCAAATTATACTCTACACTATTTGGACGCTTTTGGTTTCAGTAGTTCCCGTTTTGGGAGTTACAGGTGAGCTTCAGCTTTCGGTATTATCCGCTATAATAGTTTTTACACTAGGGCTTATCATGCTGTATTATGCCATAAAGCTTTTTAAAAACAGACAAACCAAAGATGCAAGACAATTGATGTTGGCAAGTGTCTCCTACATTACATTAATACAAATTATTTACGTACTTGATAAATATATAAGACTATGGCTTTAAATGAAAAACACCAACGCGCTAGAATGATGATGATGTGGTTTGGCATTATCAGCATGGGAATGATGTTCGCGGGGCTTACAAGTGCTTATGTAGTAAGTAAAAATAGACCCGATTGGCTTACAGACTATCAGCTTCCTGATGTATTTATCTGGAGTACATTAGTTATTTTTTTAAGTAGCCTTACTTTTCATTTTGCAAAAAAATTCACAGAACAAGGAGATAGGCCAAAAGCTAACCTTTTAATCTTATCAACATTTTTATTAGGAGTTTTGTTTGTGATTATGCAATTTATAGGTTTCAATAACATTGTTGAAGCAGGTTATTACTTTACAGGAAGTGCAAGTAGTATTACAATGTCTTTCATTTACTTACTTGTGTTAGCTCATGTTGTGCACGTGGTTGCGGGTTTAATCGTGCTTTTAGTTGTAATTTATAATCATTTTAAAAAGAAATATTCAAAGCAGAATATGCTAGGAATGCTTTTGGGCGTTACCTTTTGGCATTTTGTAGATGGGCTATGGCTTTATCTCTTTTTGTTTTTATATTTCTTTAGATAATAATAAAATTGTCTATTTTTGTGGGACATTAATATTAGATTTTTATGGAAGCTACTACCGTTGCAAAAACAGGTACCGAAGGAAAAGTATGGGGTGGAGGTGATGAGAAGCCTCTAAAAGCAAGTTATGGAAAATTGATGATGTGGTTTTTTATTACATCAGATGCCCTAACCTTTTCAGGATTTCTAGCCGCTTATGGCTTTACAAGATTTAAATTTATAAATGAGTGGCCAATTGCGGATGAGGTCTTTAATCACTTCCCGTTTTTACATGGAGTAGATGCTCCCATGTATTATGTGGCCTTGATGACTTTCATTTTGATTTTTTCTTCTGTAACTATGGTTCTTGCTGTAGATGCAGGGCATCACATGAAAAAAAATAAAGTTATTACCTATATGGCTCTAACTATACTTGGTGGTATAGTGTTTTTAGGGTCACAAGCTTGGGAATGGTCCAACTTTATTTCTGGTGAATATGGCGCAGTTGAAACTAGAAGTGGAAAAATATTACAGTTTGCAGATGCAGACGGAAAACGTGTTTCTATTGAAGATTTTACAACAGTAAGCCCAAAAGATAGAACAACTCACGAATCCAGAAAAGGTATATGGTATAAATCTGAACCTACTTATAATCCTATATCTATAGATGATGTTAAGTCTGGTTTCGCAGCTAATCCAGATTTGAGAGTTAGAACAATGCAACTTACAGAGGAAGGTGAAAAGACTCTCTTATCTAGAGAAGAGTCTTTGCTAACCTTAAATGACTCAGGAATAGGAGTAATACAAGGCGCTAATTTATCTCAAAACGAATATGGTGCTCCACTATTTGGCGGTTTCTTTTTCTTTATTACAGGCTTTCACGGTTTTCACGTATTCTCAGGAGTTCTTATTTTAATCATTATATTTTTCAATGTATTAATAGGGACTTACGAGAAAAGAGGAAGTTATGAAATGGTAGAGAAAGTAGGTCTTTATTGGCACTTTGTTGATTTGGTTTGGGTATTCGTTTTCACATTCTTCTACTTAGTATAAATATTTAAATTAATTTATTATTATGGCTCAAGATATAACGCATCACGAAGGAGCAACAAAAAGGATTTGGTCAGTTTTTGTTATACTATCCATCCTTACCATTGTTGAAGTTATTTTAGGAATATTAAGACTTGACGTTCTAGTTTTTACAGAAGTAGTTTCTATGTCACTTCAAAACTGGATTTTTATTATACTTACCATTATAAAAGCTTATTACATTGTGTGGGCATTTATGCATATGGAACACGAAACCGCAAGCTTAAGACGAACCGTTGTCTGGACAGGTGTTTTTTTAATTTGCTACCTCGTTGCTATTCTGCTTATTGAAGGAGCTTACATCCAAGATATCTATGACAACAGTTTCATGACGTGGGACTTTTAAGAAAAAAAAGGTTAAATATACTTGAAAAGGCGGTTTGTA
>PXBV01000090.1 GCA_003565575.1 Psychroflexus sp.
AGAGGCATCTCAAAAAAGAATATCACCAAAATTGTACATCCATTAAATTTATATACTCATGAATATGACTCGTTTTAGTTTTTTAAACTTTTTTCTGTTTGTTTGCTTTGGAGTGTTTGCTCAAGTACCAGAAGGCCATTTTGATTATATGGACCTGTTCGATTTACAAATGGTATCCAGTCCCGAGATCTCTCCGGATGGAAGTACTATTGTTTACGAAAGACATCAATACGACGTGATGACAGACAGTAAAATTGTGAATCTGTGGCAAATTTCTACAGATGGAACTCGACATTTCCCCATTACTTCAGGAACCCAAAATTATGGAAATGTTACTTGGTCTCCAGACGGTAGGGCATTTGCTTTTACTTCCAATGAAGACGGTTCCAACCAGATTTATGTATATTGGCTAGAATCCAAAACAAAAGCAGCGCTGACAAATTTTACCGAAAGTCCATCCAATTTAAGTTGGTCTGCAGACGGTACACAACTTTTGTTTAGCAAATTTGTGCCAGAATCTTCTAAAGCTATAACCCCTGATATTCCTAGTCCACCACGCGGAGCAAAATGGGAAAAAGGCGCAGATGTAATAGATAAGGTTGTGTATAGAAGAGATGGAGGTGGCTATGTTCAAGATGGCTATAGCCATATTTTTTTGATTGCAGCAGACGGAGGCACTGCAAGGCAACTAACCTCGGGTCCATATCAATATAGCTCGCCGTCTTGGGCTCCCGATGGTCAACACATTCTTTACACTGTAAATAAAAATGATGATGCTGAACTTGACCCTAACAACGAGCAAATTTTTCAGCATAATTTAAACACAGGCAAAGCCAAACAACTTACAACAGCAAGAGGGCCTTACAATTCGCCTAAAATATCACCAGACGGAAAATACATTGCCTACACTGGTTTTAAGGACAAATTTTTAGGTTATCAACTTACGGAGTTATATCTTTTGAATAGAGAAGGAGGAGAACCACAAGTAATTTCAAGTAATTTCAAACAAGATATTTCATCGATACGTTGGGCAAAGGATAGCAAGTCTATCTATTTCCGTTACGATGAAGAAGGAAATAGTAAAGTAGGGCAATTAGATTTAAAAGGGAATGCAACAACTATTGCAGAAAATTTAGGTGGTCCAAGTATTGGCAGACCTTATGGTGGGGGAGCCTATTCTGTCTCAAATAAAGGAGATGTTGCATTTTCTCATGTCACTACGGCTACGCCTTCAGAATTAGCTGTCATTGAAAACAAAAGAAACGCAAAGCCAAAGCTACTTACGCAACTCAATGCAAACCTCTTAACATCCAAAAAAACTGGTAAAGTTGAAGAGATTTGGGTAGACTCCTCTGTAGACGATTTTAAAGTACAAGGCTGGATCATTACGCCTCCAGATTTTGACCCTACAAAAAAGTATCCAATGATTCTTGAGATACACGGTGGGCCTTATACCAATTATGGCGCACGTTTTTCTCCAGAGTTGCAATTTATGGCCAGTAGAGGTTATGTGGTGGTTTACACCAACCCAAGAGGAAGTACAAGCTACGGAGAAGAATTTGCTTCTTATATCAACCATAATTATCCTAGCGAAGACTATAACGATTTGATGGATGCTACAAATTATGTTGTAGACCAAGGTTATGTAGATGAAAATAACCTCTTTATCACAGGAGGAAGTGGAGGTGGAGTACTTACTTCATGGTCTATTGGTATGACTGACCGCTTTAGTGCTGCTGTAGTCGCAAAACCTGTTATCAATTGGTATAGCTTTGTACTCACGGCAGATAGCATCTCGTTTTTTTCAAAATATTGGTTCAAGAAAAAGCCATGGGAAGCTCCAGAAGACTATTTGAAATTTTCACCAATTTCTTTGGTTGGTAATGTAAAAACACCAACGATGCTACTCACAGGACAGCAAGATTACAGAACACCTATGAGTGAAACAGAACAGTATTATTCTGCACTTAAACTTCAGGGCATAGATGCAGTTATGGTTCGTATTGCTGGTTCTGGACATGGGATAGCAACTAAGCCTAGTAATTTATTTAGAAAAGTAGGTTACATTACCAATTGGTTTGATAATTACAAAAAATAGATTAACCATCTAGTACTAATTGGTGTTGCATTTGGTATCAGTTCATCACTAATTTTTGATTTTGTATATCTGTCTTGTATATTAATAAATAGCTGTCATTATTTGACTAAGAATTAATAAAATTTAGGTGAAAACTATCGCGAAAGTTAATTAGTTTTCACCTTTATATTTTAAGTAACACATGACTCAAATTTCTACACTCACGGTCTTAACCTACAAAAATTTTTTAGATAAATTTTGGGCTTTATCCATGATGCAATTTGGACATAGTTACATGAAATCAGTGAAAGGTCAAAGTTTTTATAAACTGATGGGAAGCGGAAAGGAGGGTTTTAATCCATTTCCAGATTGGAATGTGTATGCTGTTTTGCAGGTTTGGGATGACAAATCTTATGCTGGAGATTTTTTTGAAGGACATAAGCTTGCTCAACTCTATCAATCTCGTGCTTCCAAAATGGAAGTAATTTATCTTGAAGGCATTCAGGCTAAGGGGTTGTGGAACGGTTTAAACCCTTTCCAATCTACTGTTAATGCTAAAGATATACAAGAACAAGACCAAATAGCTGTGATCACTAGAGCCAGTATTAAGGCAAAGATGTTGCTGAAATTCTGGAAATATGTTCCCCAATCTCAAGCACCCTTAAAAAAAGCGGAAGGCCTACTTTACACCAAAGGCTTTGGAGAACTACCGTTTATAGAAATGGCGACATTTAGTATTTGGAAAAACAAAGAAAGTCTTCATGCTTACGCTTACCAAAGCCAAGAGCATATCAAAGCTATTCAAAAAACAAGGCAGCTTGATTGGTACAGTGAGGAGCTTTTTTCTAGATTTCGTGTTCAGGAACGCAAAGTGTTAAAAGGCTAGGGGGAGTTAAATCTACTTAAGTTAAGTCTTCAACCTGCTTTTTAAATGCCTTATAAACCCTTTGATGAAAGGAGCTGAAGTTAAATTAAGGATGATTTGTAAATCTTCTCCAAAAGAGGATTCTTCATCTAGAAACCTAAAGATGGTTTGGATGCTATTATTTTTATACATTCTATAAAACAGCTCTTCCCCAAAATGATTTTCTTTAGTAAGCACTTCAAGGAATATTTCATCGTAATGTTTATATTTAAAATGAGCAGAATCTACATTCAGGTTTTGGTTAAGCTTTAAGGCTTCAACGATTTGCTTGCTTTTTCGTTCGCAATTTTTAAACGAATAGCCAGAAGATGCTTTTACCCAGCCTCCAGCCGTGCCAATTTTGATGATATGTTCTTCACTAAAACTCGCAAAGGGGAAACTGGTCATAGGAATAATTCCTTTTTCTGTTTCTATTACCTCATAATGATCAATTTGGAGATGTTCCTTAATGTATTTTTTTAAGAACAAGTCGTATGTGTTTTCACTTACAACATCCGGGCTAAAATAGGTGAACTCAATTAGAGCCTGAGTAGGCGAGTAGGGCAAAATGTAAGTAAAGCTTGTACTTTTTCCATCTTTTAGACTATAGTCCATCATCGTAAATTGGCTATCATCAAAAACAGGTGTTTCAGTTTCAATGACCCAACCCTTAAAGTGCTGAGCTATATTTAAGTACTGTATATCTTCCAAAACATAGTTGCTTGGTATTCTAGAGTCAAAAATATAATCTGCTGTGTATTTTTTTGTTTTAGTTTGTAGAACTGCACCATTATCTAAACTTTGGATGTCTAGAACTTCATCTGTTATCCAGGTTACAGTTGGTTGACTAAGAACCTCTTTAGCATAGGCGTAGAATTCACTAGAACGCAGGGTTTTGTAATTGTACTTTTTGAGATCAAGTTTCAGTGTTTTACCCTTCGCCTTAACTACTCCTTTGTTCCAGGATTTATGGAGCAGATGATCCCATTTTCCTCTACCTTTTTCCCAAAAACTCCAAGTCCTATCGTTGTCTTTTTTTTGAAGTTTATCAATAATCAGTAGATGCTTATCTTTAAAATACGCATCTGTTTTTAGGTTTAGCGCAAGATTTAATCCAGCAGCACCTGCACCCACAATAATGTAGTCATAATTAGTAATAGACATAAAAGTAGATAAAAAATACTAGTTGGACTAGGTAGATATGAATTGATATTAAGGGCTTGCCTGTCAATTTTGCAAAATGAAATATAAGATGAAAAATAAATGAAATGCTTCCCCAAGCAATGTAATTATCAATTGGAGCATAACCACCAGAAAACTCCCAAAAATCAAAAATGGGAGCAATTTTTTCCATGAATAAGTCGAGGAAGAGCATCATAAAGGTGCCAAGCATGGACTTTAGAAAGATGTTGTCTGAAAGATGATTGGCCACTGCGCCAGAAATAAACGTCAGTATAGCCCAGTTAACACCTATAAGAATGGGTACACCCAAAATTTTGGGTCCAAAATTTTCGCCATAAGCATATTCACCAAAAAACAACCCAAAAGTTACTCCAAGATACTCTGCAAGCATTCCTAAACCACCAAAAAGAATAAAAAACAACCAACTTTTTAGTGAATTTAAAGGATAAAAAAAGGTGAGGATTAAAAATAATACAACAAGATTCAGAGCGGTTCTGCTTGCAAACCATTCTTGATGGCCTAAACTTATGCCAATAATTCCTGAAATATGAAAAAGCCAAAGCATGCCAATAGCAATGAAAATGTACTTCTTTTGATTATAAACCGCTACCATAATATATTTTTAAACTTTAGGAACAAGGTCAGAAACTATCTTTGCAGAAAGTAAGCACAAAGGAATTCCACCTCCCGGGTGTACACTGCCACCGCAAAAATAAAGGTTTTTTATTTTAGAGCTAAAGTTGGGATGTCTTAGAAATGCAGCAAATTTATTATTACTAGATGTGCCATATAACGAGCCTTGGTAGGAAGCCGTCGCAGCTTCAATTGTTTCGGGAGTTTCTACGTGCTCCAACTCTATATGGTTTTCTATCTTAGTACCAAGGCAAGTATTGATTTTCTTAATTATTTTTTCTCTTATGTAAGTAGTTTGCTTTGACCAGTCTTGACCGCAGTTTGTTGGGGCATTTACCATAACAAACCAGTTTTCACAATTGTCTGGAGCATCTCCTTTCACTTCTTTAGAAGTGATGTTAATATATACAGTTGGATCTTCTGTGAAGTATTTTTTATTGAATAGGTGATCAAATTCTTTCTGATAATCTTCAGTAAATAAAATATTGTGTAAGTCCAACTCTTTAAAGTTCTTGTTAATGCCCCAGTAAAAAATTAAAGCTGAACTTGAGCGCTCTTGGGCTAAGGTCTTTTTTGGTGCAGTTGCTTTATGTAGTAAAGAATTGTAGGCAGAATACACATCCATATTGCAAACTACTACATCAAAATCTTTGTGTTCTTGATTTATTTTTAAACCTGTAATTTGATTTTGGTCGTAAACAATTTCATCCACTTTATGATTAAAGTGAAATTTTATACCTACATCCTTAGCAAGTTGGGTTAAACTTTGTGAAATGTCGTGCATTCCATGTTTAGGTATAAATGTGCCATAATGCATTTCTAAATGAGGAATCATGGACATTATACCAGGAGTTTTGTATGGTGAAGATCCATTATAAGTCGCAAATCTATTAAATAGCTGAACTAATTTTGAGTTTGTAAAGTACCTTTCATTCACTTCATTTAGTGAGCTATCCAGATGAAGCTTACCTATATTAAATATAGCTTTGAGTGTGTCTTTTGAAAGATAAGTACCGAATTTATGAAGTGAATTTTCTAAAAATAATTTTGAAGTTAACTCATATTTGTTTTCAGTACTTTGCAAATAGTCACTAAGATTTTTTTCAGATTCATCAAAAACTCTAGAAGCTTCTTTTATAAATATGTTTTTATCTGCTTTAACCTGAAATCGGAGTCCGTCCTCCCAAAAATAATTACAAATAGACTCTTTTTTGGTATATTCAAAATAAGAGGTTGCATCAACTTGAAATAAACTAAACAGTTCATCTACTAGGTGTGGCATAGTGAAAAGAGATGGGCCGTAATCAAATCTGTAGTTGCCTTTTTGAAAACTATGAAGCTTACCACCGGAATAGCTGTTTTGTTCAAAAACATCTACATTATAACCCTTGGCTCTTAGTCTTAATGCAGATGCAATTCCAGCTATACCAGAACCAACAACAGCAGTTTTTTTTGCCATTTATTTTGACTTTTTTAAAAATTTGAGAGGTGGAATTAACATTCCAAAACACTCTCCATCCTCTTTTCCTAAATGTTTATGGTGGATTTTATGGGCTCTCCTTATGCCTTTAGCATACCAATGCTCAGCTTTTCTGAAAAGCTTGAAACGTTGATGAATAAAAATATCGTGAACTAAAAAGTAAGCTAGGCCGTAGCCAGCTATTCCAGCACCAATAGCTGAAGCAAATTGAAATTCTGCACCCATAAAAAAATACATACTCACAACGGCGTAAAACACAAAAAATAAATCATTGCGTTCCCACCAGCTTTTGTGGTCTTTATGGTGGTGGTCTTTATGCAGAACCCATAAGAACCCGTGCATTACATATTTGTGAGTAAACCACGCCATAAACTCCATCCCTACAAAGGTTGCTATAAATACAACTATCCAAATCAATATACTCATAACTCTAAACTAAATTAAATCTACAGGATATGTACGACTTTGCTAACAAGCTCGCTTTTTGATAGTTGGGAACTCTTATGCGTTTATTTTTGATGTCTAATGAAGGTGTATTTTTTAATTTTTGAAGTAGTTTCGAATAATAGATGTATGCAGTGTACACCCCAAGTTTTGCTTCCACAGGTAAATGGCTAATACCTCTCAGTCCAGCAGCAAAATCAGCATCAATTTCAGAAATAATTTCATGCTTGGTCTTTTCATCCAACTGATTCAAATTCGCATTGGGGAAGTAAGACCTGTCCAAAATATCATTGTCTGCTTTCAAATCTCTTAAAAAATTAACCTTCTGAAAAGCAGAACCCAAACGCATTGCATCTTGTTTTAAACGCCCATAAGCATCTAAGTCACCTTTCACAAACACTTTTAAGCACATTAATCCCACAACATCAGCGCTTCCATAAATGTAAGCCTCGTATTCTTCCTGAGTTAAGTAATTAGATTTATATAAATCTTTTTCCATACTGTCCATAAACGATTCATATAAGTGTGCATCAATGTTGTACTTATGTACGGTTTCTTGAAAACTGTTTAAAATTGGATTCAAGCTGATTTTGTTTTCAATGGCATCGTACATATCCTTTTTAAAATTTTTAAAAAGTTCTTCTTTGTTATACTCATGAAAAGTATCCACTATTTCATCTGCAAACCTTACAAAGCCATAGATATTATAAATATCTTGTCTAATGGAAGGAGCTAACAGTTTTGTAGCAATAGAAAAGGAAGTGCTGTAAGAGTGGGTAACCAGCTTACTACAATCCCGAGATACAGTGTCAAATAAAGATTTCATTGGATTAGTTCTTTTTAATTAATTCTGATACTAATTTACCGGAAATTAATGCTGGTGGAACTCCTGGACCGGGAACTGTAAGTTGTCCAGTAAAAAATAAATTTTTTACTTTTTTACTCTTAAGCTTTGGTCTCAAAAAGGCAGTTTGTAGCAGCGTATTTGCCATTCCGTATGCATTACCTTTATATGAATTATAATCTTCTACAAAATCATTAACACAAAAAGATTTTTTAAATATAATGTTTTTTTGCACTTCTTGATTTGTGAGAGATTCAAATCTATCTATTATTTTGTTAAAATATTCAATTCTCAATTCTTCCGTGTCTTCAATACCTGGAGCAATTGGCACAAGAAAAAAACCATTTTCGTGACCTTTTGGTGCTGTAGATGGATCTGTTATTGAAGTGAAATTTGCATAAAACAAAGGTTCTTTAGGCCACTTTGGAGTAGTGTAGATGTTCTTTGCGTGCTCATCAAAGTCAACGTCAAAGAATAAATTATGATGCTGTATGTTTTTCAGTTTTTTATCAAATCCTATGTAGAATAACAAGGACGACGGAGCAAAAACTTTTTTATCCCAGTATTGTTCAGAATATTGTCTATGCTGTTGGTCTAACAGCGTTTCTGTGTGATGATAATCTGCACCAGATAAAATTACATCAAAATTTTTAACCTCATCATTTATTTTAATGCTTTTTGCCGTTTGGTTTTCAACATTAATTTTTTGAATATTAGACTTTGTATGAATTTTCACACCTAAAGATTCAGCTAATTTTACCATCGCCACAATGACTTCATGAAATCCACCTTTTGGGTGCCAAGTCCCAAGTCCAAAATCTGCATAATTCATAAAATTATAAAACGATGGAGTTTCACTAGGCTTAGCACCAAGAAATAAGACTGGGAATTTAAGAATTTGCTTAAGCTTATCGCTTTTAAACTCTTTCTCAACATCTTTATCTACAGTGCTAAAAAACTCACCGAGTTTGGTAACAGTCTTTGGTGTAACTAATTCTAGAGGCGACACACCAGGTTTATAAACCAAATCTTTAATGGCAATATCATAATTGTTACGGGCATTGTCAATAAATTTTTTTAGCTTTTGAGCACCATTTTTTTCTTCCTTGTCAAAAATCTTATAGATTTTTTCCAAACTATCCCCAATCTGGATGGTTTCGCCACCCTCAAAAATAACTTGATAGCCTGGGTCAAGTTTATCAAGCTCATAATAATCTGAAGGTTTTTTATCAAAATCCGCAAAAAAACGTTCAAAAACATCGGGCATCCAATACCAAGATGGACCCATGTCAAAAGTGAACCCGTTTTCTTTAAAGCGTCTTGCTCTACCACCAAGACTATCATTTTTTTCATAAACTTCAACCTTGTTTCCATCCTTTGCTAAGTAACAAGCAGCCGCCAAGGATGAAAACCCTGAACCAATAATGGCAATTGATTTACTCATATTATAAATTTAATGTCAATTCTGAAATATCTCTAAACGCTCTAATGCCTTCAGGTAATTTTATGTTTTTATCTAATAATTCCATTGATTTTCTACCCAATAGCCAATATTCACATCTTCCTTTAGGACAAATGTGTTGTTTGAAATCTTCAAGATATTCTTCCACATTGTCTGGTTTTATGGTAAGGTAACTTACAAAAATAGTATTATCATATAAGGTTGAAAGATAAGTTAAATCTTCCATAGGTAAACTTTGTCCTAAAAAAATCACCTTGTAACCGTGTGATAAAATTTCATAATTGGCATAATAAAGACCTATGTCATGAATTTCTTCATTGGGTAAAAACAATATAAACACCTTATCTTGTTTGGAAGCGTGCTCTTTTTGTAGCTTTTCAATATTGATAAATAACTTTTGTTTGATAAGGTTTGAAATGAACTGTTCATGAGCTGGGGTAATAGTACCAGCTTGCCATAACGTGCCAATTTCAATCATTAGAGGGATAAAAATTTCCTCGTAGATTTCAGAAAAAGTTTTGTTGATAAGTAGGTTTTCATAAGTTCTCAAAAATAAAGGTTGGTCAAAATTCATCATTGCAACCTTCATAGATTTAAGAGCTCTATTGGAATTACTTTTACTTGTGGTAATGCTTTGAACTAGTTCCGAGATTTCGTCATCTGTCATTTTTGAGATACGTGAAATCTTATAACCATTTTCATTTAAGAACGCAATATTCAATATTTTTTGAAGTCCAGTGACTCCATAATTTCTGATATTGGTTTCTGTGCGTTCTGGCTCTAAAACGTTGTAACGTTTTTCCCACATACGTATAGTATGTGCTTTAATGCCGCTCAACGATTCTAAATCTTTGATGCTGAAATTTTGTTTAATGTTTCCCATAACTTTATGTAACAATATTCAAAAGTATGTAATAAAAGAATATTTTGTTTAAAAAAGCAAGTTAAAAATTAAACAAATTATTTTGAGATTTACAAAATTACGTTAATCAATTCAAAATGGTTTTAAGAAACGTCAAGGATTTGGTCAGATTTGATTGAGTTTGTTTATTTAAGGTTCAAAGAAATACAACTACGGATTTTGACTTACAATGTGCTTAGGTCTAATTTAAAAGGGTCTTCTTCATCAGTTTTAATTCCTAAAGCTTCATGAACATAGTCAAAGGTAGACAGTAATTTAGGTTGGCCATCTATCAAAGCTACGTCATGCTCAAAGTGAACGCTTACTTTACCATCAGAAGTGAGAATTGTCCATCCATCTGGTAGTTGTTTAATGCGTTTTGTTCCCAAGTTTATCATTGGTTCTATAGCAACCGTCATTCCTTCTGTAAATTTTTTACCTCGCCCTCTTTTGCCGTAGTTCGGCATTTGTGGGTCTTCATGCATAGTTTTCCCTAATCCATGGCCAACAAGTTCTCTTACTACTCCATACCCATGCTTCTCTGTGTGTTTTTGAATGGCGTAGCCAACATCACCAACACGATTTCCAGCTACAAATTGCGCAATTCCTTTATAAAGAGACTCTTTGGTAATTTTAATGAGTTGCTTTATGTCTTCTCTCACTTCTCCTACCTCAAAAGTGTAAGCATGATCACCATAATATCCATTTTTAAGAGCACCACAATCTACAGAAATGATATCTCCCTCCTGCATGGGTTTATGATTTGGCACCCCATGTACAACTTGGGCGTTTGGACTTATGCATAAGGTGTTTGGGAAATCGTACAAACCTAAAAAACCAGGCTCAGCTCCGTGATCTCTTATGAATTCCTCTGCCAATCTATCTAGATGTAAAGTGGTGACTCCAGGTTTCACCTCTTTAGCTAACATGCCAAGTGTTTTAGATACTATTTGAGCACTTTCGTGCATTAATTTTATTTCTTCTTTTGTTTTGGTTATAATCATTGATTAGTTTTTAAATAGCCCAAGCCATCCTTTTCTTTTCTTTTTTAGCTTTTTAAGTTCTTCATCTTCGCCCATGAGTTGCGCATATATTTTAGGCCACCCCAAAAAACCTCCTACATTTCTATCGTCTATAAAAATATCGGCATCAATTTTACGACTTATTTTTTCTGAATATTCCTCTTCTGGATAGCTTCTGTTGATGGCATAAAATTCTATCCCATTTTTTTGGCAAAACTCTACTGCTTCATTCAACTTTCTACCGCTACGGTATGTCCATAAGATAAGTATATATCCTTTGAGTTGAAGTTTCTTTAAAGTTTCAAAAGCAAAAAGCATGGGTTTGCCTATTTTTGGATACTTGTTTTCTACAATGGTGCCATCAAAGTCTATTGCTAAAGTGGGTTTTTTGGATGAAATCATAAATTGGATTTAAAAGTCATAGACATGTTTGTAATCTTGGCCAGAAACAATCTTCAATAAATCTTTTTCAAGTGTTTCTTGAGGAAACTCTACAAAACGATTTAGTTCATTCCCAACCGCGTCATAAATTATTATGGTGGGGACATTATATACGTCGAGTGATTTTATTTCTTCTTCAGAAAGGTGTTGGAAGGTTTTATGTTCATCTACACCTTCAAGCGTAACGTTGCTTTTATCAAAATTGACTTGTTCCAAAATTTTAATCAAAGCTGGAACTTCTTTTTGGCTATCTGCGCACCAAGTGCCCATAAAAACTCTCATGCTGAGGTTTTTATTCTGAAGGTTGTTTTGAATTTTACCTACAACTTGTTCATCTAGCAAAGCGTTTTTATAATTCTGCTTAAACCAATTTCCGTTGGTTCCTGAATCTAGTTCTTCTAGAGTGAACTTACCTAAAAGAATATCATGTGGTGCAGCTTCTTCCTCTTCTTCCTCATCTGATGCAAATTCAGCCTCATCCTCAGGACTTACCGTAACCGTATTAATTGTATCCAATTGGTTGTTATTTTCTGAATTAATTTCAGAAAAATAGTAACCTAAAATTCCAACACCTATAAGAGATATCAAGATGATGAACAGTTTTTTTTTCATGATAGCAGAGAATTTTGAGTCATTAACTCTGGTTTTTCAATGCCCATCAGCTCCAATATGGTAGGTGCTATGTCTCCTAGGATACCATCTTTAATAGACTTTATGTCTTTATCTACTAAAATTATAGGCACTGGATTAGTAGTATGAGCTGTATTGGGAGAACCGTCTTTATTTATCATGGTTTCACTATTTCCATGATCTGCTATTACGATAACAGAATAATCTTGTTTTTTGGCTTCAGTAACAATTTCTTTTAAACATTCATCTACAGTTTCACAAGCTTTTACCGCTGCGTTAAAATCTCCAGTATGTCCTACCATATCTGGGTTGGCAAAGTTTAAGCAAATGAAATCTCCACTTTGTTCTGAAATCTCTTTTACGAGTTTATCTTTCAGCTCATAGGCACTCATCTCTGGCTGTAAATCATAAGTAGCTACTTTTGGAGAATTGACCATGATTCGTTTTTCATCTCTAAAAGCTTCTTCTCTACCACCAGAAAAGAAAAAAGTAACATGCGGGTATTTTTCAGTTTCTGCAGCTCGAATTTGAGATTTACCGGTGTACTCCAAAACTTCACCTAACGTGGCTTTTATATTGTCTTTTTTGTAAACTACATTTACATTTTTAAAGGTATCATCGTATTTAGTCATTGTAACGTAATACAATGGAAGCGACTCCATTCCGTAGTCTGGGAAGTTTTCTTGGCTCAAAGCTTGAGTTAGTTGTCTCCCTCTGTCTGTTCTGAAATTGAAGAAAATAACAACGTCTCCAGGATGAATTTTTGAAGCTTTTTCGCGGTTATCAGCAATGGAAATCGGCATAATAAATTCATCAGTTACACCATCATCATAACTTTTTTGGAGTACTTCAAGAGGGCTTTTGGTGTAAGTTTCTGCTTCTCCCTTTACTATAAGGTCGTAAGCCTTTTCTACACGCTCCCAACGTTTATCTCTGTCCATTGCATAATAGCGGCCTATAATAGAGGCAAGCTGAGTATTTGTTTTTTGTAGGTGAGGTATAAGCTCTTCTATAAAGCCTTTGCCAGAATGTGGGTCTACGTCTCTTCCATCAGTAAACGCATGAACAAATTTTTGTTCAATACCATAATCATCTGCTGCTTGAGTCAATCCTTTGAGGTGATTGATGTGAGAGTGAACACCACCATCACTTACAAGACCAAGAAAGTGAATTGCTTTGTTATTGTTTTTAGCATAATCAAAGGCTTGCTCTAGGGTAGGTTCATCTTTTAAGGTATTCTTTTCTACCGCCATGTTGATTTTGACAAGGTCTTGATAGACAATTCTTCCAGCTCCAAGATTCATGTGGCCTACCTCAGAATTTCCCATTTGTCCTTCAGGAAGTCCAACATTTAAGCCGTCAGTTCTTAAAGTTGCATGTGGATAATTTTTATATAAGCTATCCATGAACGGAGTTTTGGCTTGGTCTACAGCAGAAACTTCTTTACTTGGAGAAATTCCCCATCCGTCTAATATGGTTAAGATGACTTTTTTGTTCATGATTTTTTGTTTTTGCTAAAATAAGAATTATTGGCAGATAGGCAGTTAAAGTTTAAAATTGCATTAAAACTGGATTGATGCCTAGGTTGTAGGTCTCGAAATAAGTTGTAATAAATTCATCAGTTAAATAGGATTTTCCTTCAAATTCTAAGTTTTGCCATGCCTTAAGAAAGTTATCTTGAGATTGTATTTTCAAATACTTTTTAGATTCTGGCTTAAAAGAATAATGCCATGGTTCATACTTGAAACCGGTTCTTTCTTTGTCATTGGTATAAACCAATTCAAACCCAAAGTCTTTGCTATTTAGGTCCATCCATGACTTTAATTTTGAAAATGGACCATTGTTGTGGTAATGTTTTTCTAAGAGTAAATCTCCAGATGGAGCTTGAGCTGCGGAATCTATTATATCTATATCTGTTCCCCAATGATGACGCGATGTTCCAGGTATTGAAGAGTACTTTATAATTTCCATAATAGCTTGCAAGGGCTTTTTTTCTGATGTTAAGTGTTTAAACTTTCTTTCCCAAATTTCTTTTTGATGTTCAAAACTTCTATAACCTGAAACTATGTTGATGTCAATTCCTGCTTTTGCAGCTTTTGATTTCATTTGACTGAAGGCTTGGTAGGTGTTTTTTTCTAGTTTTATAAATTCAGAAACTAGATGAGAATCATCTAAGCCTAGCGCTTGTTGGATAGCTTTGTTATCTAAATTCAAAATCAAGGATTTTGAATTAAACCCTAATTGAATCCCAGCAGCTGCTATACTTACAAGCTTCAAAAACTCATCTCTTTTCATCCTCTAGGCTAATTTTTTGAACATAGAATAATGTGGACCAATATTTGGAATTTGAAACTCATCTGAATTTATTTCAAAATTCAATTTTTTGTAAAAACCTACTGCAGATGCCCTAGCATTACACCAAAGTAATTCAATGTTAAGTGTTTTGAGTTCAGTTTCAGAAAATAAAACAAGTTTCTTTCCTATGGATTGTCCTCTGTAATTTGGATTTACGGCCATTCCACGCAATTGATACTGATGTTTTTCTATAAGGTATGGAGAGGTAGTTTCAAATAAGCTTAAAACGCCAACACATCTAGAATCGAGAAAAGCACCAATATGCTTGGTGCTTTCTAAATCATCTCCTTCCATCAAACAAGAATTTTTGGGTCTGCCTTGCCTCAATACAAGGTGCCTCAAATCTAAAGTTTCTTGGGAAGTGATGTACTTAATTTCAAAATTCACACTAAGAAAGTATGCCGTCTACTATACCGTAGTCTTTAGATTCCTGTGCATTCATCCAATAATCTCGCTTGAAATCTTTCATGACTTTTTCAAAATCTTGACCACAATTTTCAGCTAGAATTTGGGCACTTAGTTCTTTTATTTTTAAAATTTCCTGGGCTTGTATCTCAATATTAGAAGCCTGACCTTGCGCGCCTCCCATGGGCTGATGTATCATGATTTTGGCATGAGGTTGTATAAAACGCTTACCTTTATCTCCACCAGACATTAAAATTGATCCCATAGACGCTGCTAAACCACAGCAAATAGTGGAGACTGGGCTTTTAATCTGCTTCATGGTGTCGTAAATAGCAAAACCATCGGTTACGTAGCCTCCTGGACTGTTGATGTAAAATTGAATCTCTTCATTGTTTTCTAAATCAAGATACATCAACCTGTCTATCACATGTTTGGCACTTTTCCCGTCCACTTGTCCATTTAGGAATACTTTTCGTTGTTCTAAAAATTTTTTATCAATAAGGTCTTGAACTTTTCCTGACTTTTCACTCATAAGTATTGTTTTGAAGTGTAAAATTAAAATTATATTTCTAAAGGCAACCGAAAATTTATAAGGTATTAACTTTATTGCAATCCAATTTGATTGGAAGCATTAGTAGGTGCAATAAAGCTTACTTTAATTTAAATTAGCGTACTTTGATAATATTTACTTCTGGAAGTGCGTCTATAAGGGCTTCATAGGTGTTTATATTAGGATTGGCTTCAGCAAAATCCGCTGGAATTATAGCAATTCTAAACACCTGGTCTAGTAAAAAACCATTTGGAACTGTCTTAAAATCTACGTTTCCATCTAAGAAAATATTAACATCAAAAAAGGTATGATTAAAATTATAAACCAACTGATTTCCATTTTCAAAAAAGAAACTGTTAGGTAATGGAGTCCAGACATCTATAGGGCCTGTGGAGTCACTTAGGACTTCTTCTAAAAGATAGACAAGTACAATATCACTTTCAAAGACTTCAACCTCTTCTGGAGGAAAATCAAAACCAAATGAATAATCGTTTTGTTCTGTAAAATCTCCTTCGATTTCAAATACAGTTCCAATCAAAAAGTCTCCAGGTTCTCCTTGAGGGCCCATGGGGCCTCTCGGGCCAACAGGGCCTCTATCCCCAGTACAACTAAATAGGCTAAGCAGTGCGAAAAATAGAATGCTAATTTTTTTCATGAGTTTTGTTTTTCAAAATTGATACTAAGTGAATTAACGCAATAGCGCTTTCCTGTTTGTGTGGGGCCGTCATCAAATATGTGTCCAATGTGTCCACCACAATTGGAGCATAAAATTTCAATACGTATCATCCCAAATGAGGTGTCTTTTATATATTCTATAGCTCCATCTACAGAGCTGTCAAAACTTGGCCAACCGCAATTGCTTTTAAATTTTGAATTGCTATCAAAAAGTAAAGAGCCACAGCCATTGCAATGATATTTGCCTTTATCAAAATGTGTGTTGTATTTTCCAGAGTGTGGAGGTTCTGTCCCTTTTTCTCTCAGCACGTGGTATTCCTGTTCAGAAAGTTTTTCTTTCCACTCGTTTTCTGTGAGGTTATAGTCAGACATAACTTTAATTTTCTTTGGGTATAAATTTTAATGCCACTCCATTAATGCAGTGTCTTTTTCCGGTAGTTTCTTTAGGGCCGTCATCAAAAATATGGCCTAAATGCCCCCCACAATCACCGCATAAAAGTTCAGATCTTTCATAGCCTAGCTTTCTATCAGAACTGAAGGCTAAACTATTTTCAATCGCTCTATCAAAACTTGGCCAGCCTGTACCACTATCAAATTTATGTTGAGTTTCATAAAGCTCATTACCACATGCTGCACAAGCAAATACACCAGGTTCTTTAATATTATTCAATGGACTTGTAAAAGGGGTTTCTGTTCCTGCTTTTCTGAGTACTCTGTATTGTTCACTGGTAAGCTCTGCTCTCCATTCACTATCTGTTTTTTGAACTTTAAAATCCATAGCATTTTCATCCTGTTGGGCCTCAGTTTTGCATGAATTTAAAACAACAATTACCAAAACTAGCATTAACTTCTTCATATTGTTTTTTTATTTAAAATCGAATATAAACTAATTTCTTGAAAATTTTCACAAATCAATCACACTTCAATTTCAAAATTCAATTTTATGTTTAGATTTGATAAAAATTTATATTATGCCTAAGTTCAAATTTTATACCATCTTTTTGTTAATGCTTATTATTTTTGGTTGTGGTCAAAATCCGTTCACAGGAAAAAGCACGCTTGCTTTAGTGCCCAATTCCCAGATTTTACCTATGTCTTTTCAGCAGTATAATCAAGTTTTAGAGGAAAGCAAGGTGATAACTGAAGGAGAAGAAGCCCAGATGATTCAACGTGTTGGTCTTAAAGTGGTAAATGCAGCAGAACGCTGGTTGGCAGATAATGGCTATCCAAATTATACAGATGATTACAAATGGGAATTTGCCCTTATAGATGACAATCAAGTCAATGCTTGGGCAATGCCTGGTGGAAAGATAGCTTTCTATACAGGTATTCTACCTATTGCTAAAACGGAAGCAGGCGTGGCAGCCATAATGGGGCATGAAGTAGCGCATGCGCTTGCAAATCATGGTCAACAGCGTATGAGTGCAGCTCAAGTGCAACAAGCTGCTGGTGCCGCAGGTATGCTGGCTATGGGTGAAAGCGAAACCAACCAACAAATCTTTGCTACAGCTTTTGGAATTGGGTCTCAAGTTGGCGTTATGTTGCCTTTTAGCAGAAAACACGAAACAGAAGCCGATGAAATTGGTATTAAACTGATGGCTATTGCTGGATACAATCCAGATGAAGCTGCTGAGCTTTGGAAACGTATGAACGAAAACTCTGGAGGTGCAGGCCCACCTCAGTTTCTGAGCACTCATCCAGCTAGTGAACAAAGGATTAAAAATTTGCAAGGCTTATCTGCTAGTGCAAAAAAAGAAGCAGAAAAGTATGGAGTTACTTTTGATGATTAGATTTTGACGTTTAAATCACTTCCTAAAGGCGATAAGAAACTGATACATGCTTGGGCATTTTATGACTGGGCCAACTCAGTATATCCTTTGGTAATCAGTTCTGCTATTTTTCCTCTTTACTACAAAGCGCTTACAGTTATCAAAGATGCTGACGGAGTTGTTCTTAAAGAAACTGTCAGTTTTCTAGGATTTGAGTTTAATAATGATGCATTAATTAGTTATGTTACAGCCTTAGCCTTTTTAGTCATTTCGATTATGAGCCCACTTTTGGGCGGGATTGCTGATTATATGGGGAATAAGAAAAACTTCATGAAGTTTTTTAATTACCTAGGCGCGTTGGCATGCATGGGTTTGTTTTGGTTTAACCTCGAAGATTTATGGCTTGGTTTGCTGTGTTATTTTTTGGGATTGATTGGTTTTTGGGGAAGTATTGTGTTCTACAATTCCTATCTGCCAGACATCGCTTTTAAAAGCCAACAGGATGAAGCATCGGCAAAAGGTTTTTCTTTAGGCTACATTGGCAGTGTTATCCTGCTTATAGGTTGTCTCATTCTAATCTTTTTTTATGAAAACTTTGGTTTTGAAAGTGAGTCTTTACCTATCAGGATCTCATTTGTTTTAACAGGTATCTGGTGGATTGCTTTTAGCCAATATACCTATGCTTACTTACCTAAAGGTCACCCTAAAGGTAAAGCCAAAACAAAAGAATTGGTATGGAATGGATTTAAAGAATTAAAAAACACCTATGAAAAAATAACATCTTCTTTTGGTTTTGAGCCTTATCTAAAAGCCTTTTTTGTCTACAGTATGGCTGTGCAAACCATAATGCTAATAGCTACTTATTTTGGTGTAAGTGAAATCAATTGGGGAGAAGATGGTGCAACTACTGGACTTATTGTAAGTATACTTTTAATACAGCTAGTTGCTATTGCTGGTGCACATTTAGCTTCAAAACTATCTGAAATTTACGGTAATATTTCTGTATTAATTGGTATTAATGTAATTTGGATTGGGATTTGTGTATTCGCCTTTTTTATATCTGAGCCAGTAGAGTTTTATATGATAGCATTTTTTGTTGGGCTGGTTATGGGAGCCATTCAATCCTTGTCAAGATCAACCTATTCTAAATACATTCCTGAACAAGAAACAGATACCGCTTCATTTTTTAGTTTTTATGAGGTGACAGAGAAAGTAGGGATCGTCATAGGTATGTTTCTTTACGGGTTTGTGGCTCAACTTACAGGAAGCATAAGAAATTCAATTTTGTTTTTAATCGTTTTTTTTGCTGGTGGAATTCTTTTACTTCTCAAGTTAAAATTTAAAACCAAAAGCTGATTATGGCATTTCTCTGGCAATTTACAGCGGTAGAATTGAATAAGCATGTGCTGGTAACGGGTACGGTTTTAAAAAGCAAAACACCAATAGACAAGTCACCACGTTCTATATTTGCTAATGCTTGGTACGTGCTTAATTCTTACAGAAAAAAAGTTTATAAGAACAAATGGATTTACATTAAAACAATCCAAAAAAAATTCAGCATAAGGACTGATAAAAAGGGTTATTTTTTTGAAATCTTGCCAGTTAAAAGCTTGGATGAGTTCAAAATATATGATGATAAGCAGAATCAACTCATGATTCATCAAATTCATCCGTTCTATTTTACTAATCAAAATTCACTAGTTGAAGTCATCTCAGATATTGACGATACTGTGATTTACTCACATACCTCTTCAGTTTTAAAGCGCATCTATACACTATTATTTAAAAGACCAAAGCGAAGAAATAAAGTGCTATTTAGCAATGCTTTACTTGATTTTTTTGATGTAAATAAATTCAGGGTTGCTTACTTGTCTAAAAGTGAAAGTAATTTATTTGGCTTAATTACAGCCATTTTTAGATTTAATCAAATTCCTTCTGGTCCCTTGTTTTTAACTCCTTACCTCAAATTTAAGTCTTTATTTAAACCTAAAAAAGGGAATCATAAACTAAAATTTCTGCATGAACTCATCACTCATCTACCCCATAAAAAATTTGTGTTGATAGGAGACGATACTCAAAAGGATATGGAAATTTATACAGAAATCGTTTCTAAGTATACCCATCAAATCCTAAAAGTGTACATTCGGCAAACTACCTTTTTTTTAGATGAGGCTCAAAAACAAAAGTGGAAAGCCCTACAAAACACGGGTGTGGCTTGCTTGTATTTTCAAGATGATGAAGACATAGACATGGAGATTGTTGAACTTAATGCGGTTTTAAATTCACTTTAATGTCTATACTTCTGATTATTAATCCAATAGCTGGAGATAAAGATAAAGGTTTGTTTCTTAAAAATGCTAAACATCTTATGAAGCAATACTCTGTGGATTATGAAGTGTTTTTCACTACAGGAGTAAAGGATTATGAAAAAGTAGAGAAACATATAAACAAAAATACGCCAGAAAAGGTGATTGTTGTAGGTGGAGATGGAACCTTAAACATATTTTTAAAGTCCTTTATAGCCTACGATTTGAAAGTTGGGTTTATCCCTATGGGGTCTGCCAATGGCATGGCGGTTGAACTTAACTTAAAGGAATCACCTAAGGTTTTGTTCAAACGTTATTTAAATTCTAAAGTTACCAAGCAATTTGATGTACTTTGTATTAATGATACTTATTTACTCCTGCATCTTGGTGATGTAGGTGCCAATGCGAATTTGGTAGCCAATTACGATAAAGATGATAGCAGAGGAATGCTGACTTACGCAAAACATTTTTGGTCTGAATTTCAAAATATGAAAGGCTTTAAGTTTGAAATCCAAACAGATGAAATGGATTATGAACGAAAAGGAGTGATGCTTGCTATCTGCAATGGAAGAGCTTTTGGAACAGGTATAGCACTAAATACTACAGGGAAAATGGATGATGGCTATTTTGAATTGGTGATTGTAAAAGCAATTGACTTTTTTGATGTTTTGAAAGCAGCTATGTCCAAATTTGATGACAGTCTTGAGCTTGATTACCTGGAGACCATAACAGCTAAAAGTGCATTTATAAAATTTAAAGAGCCACGCTTACTGCAATTAGACGGTGAAGTTATAGGAAAATTTTTAAACTTAAAAATAGATGTCTTGCCCAAAGCTATAAGTTTTCTTCAATAAGTTTAGTAACTAAGCAATGTTAAATTATTTCATTTTTTTGATGGTTGTTTGTTATAATTTATATTCACAAACAACTAACTCTTTTATATCATGAAAAATATTCAATACACTTTTTCTTTTTTTAGTTTTATGCGAAATCAATGCTCAAGTGGGTATTGGTACGGAAACACCAGATGAATCTGCTATTTTAGAGGTATCCTCTGTTGAAAAAGGTTTCTTGCCGCCTCGTATGGATACATCTGAACGAAATAACATATTAAATCCTGCGGAAGGATTAGTCATTTTTAGTACAGATAAAAATTGTCTTCAGTTTTACAACAGTACGGGATGGTATAATTCATGTGATGGAGCAATCACAGGATTGCCTATAGATAATGGGGGAGTCTGTGATGGAGAGGCTTCTATATTTACTTTTGAAGGCGTTCAATACAAGCCTATAGAAAGTTCTGGAAATTGCTGGCTTGACCGTAATCTTGGTGCTAGCCAAGTAGCTAGCGCAAGTGATGATGAGGATGCGTATGGCTACCTTTACCAGTGGGGTAGAGCGTCTGATGGTCATCAAGTTAGAAACTCACCAACCTATGATGTTGAGTTGAACGGTGATGGTGTAGCAAACTTCAATTCACCAGGAGGACCTTGGGATGGTCAATTCATTTTACGTAACAATGGAGCAAATAATTGGGTAAATCCCTCCGTTTCTAATGTAGACAATTTATGGCAAGGAGAGAATGGAGTGAATAATCCATGTCCAACAAATTACAGGTTGCCTACAGAAGCAGAATGGGTGGCAGAACGTGGAACTTGGGGATCCATAAACGCAGCGGGTGCTTTTGACTCACCGCTTAAGTTGACCGTAGCAGGTAGAGCTTCTCGCATTTCTGGTTCGCCCTTTAGTGATGGTTCAAGTGGTTACTATTGGGCTAGTAATGTTGATGGTACAAGTTCCAAAAACTTTGTTTTACTTATACTGGAGCAACTATCGGAACGAGTTTTCGAGCTCTGGGCTACTCTGTTCGTTGTATAAAAGATTAAAAATTATAAGCTCTAAGTTCGATGTAAAGAATAATCACTAAAAACAAAAAGCCCATCTGATGATGGGCTTTTGTTAATTAACTTGGAAAATGAATATTTAAAATTTATAGCCTAAACCACTAGTGAAAAATCTATTCTTTAAAGTTATATCAACACCGTCAAAATCTAAATTCTTCAACCGTATCCAAAATATTGACAAGCCTATGATTATAGCTTGCTTCTAGAAAAAGTCCATTATTAAAATTATATTCAGCTCCAATGGATAATCCAGCATCAATTGTTTTAAAATCACTAGTAATATTTTCTGTTTCAATTATTCCATTAAATTCCCCTTGTACATCTACAATTGCACCAAAATATCCTCCACCGCTTAAGTAGAGACCTTCAGCAGTATTGAATTTAAAAAGTAGAGGAACATTCAATTGTGAAATTTTAAATGTTGCAACTTCACCTCCTTCAGAAATCTTTAGTCCGTTTCCATGAAAAGTTAGACCGGTTTGTAATTTGAGTCTTTAAGGCTAAATTCAGCAAATCCTCTTAGATAGAAAAAAGTTCTTGTATCGGTATCAAAGCTAACCGATGTCCCTTCTTCGGAAATCTCAAAATCGGCATTAGCTAAATTTAGACCTGCACGTATACCAAAATTAACATCTTGAGCAAATCTTATAATCGTAATAAATAGGGCTAGAACAAATAAATAGCTTTCATAAATAAAGTTATTAAGTTATATTATTAAATAAACTTTTAATATTATTTTAGAATAGACTTACATTCAGTCATATTGAATTATTTGATACAATCTTTTACATCTAATAAAATTCATTACTTTTTAAAGCTTGTAAACCTCTTTTGAGCAAAAACCGCCAATCTTTTAAAAAGTTGGCGGTTGATGATGTACGATATTTAGTTAGATTTTAGTTTCCTTCTTTAAAAGCTTCAAATTCACTTTTTCTTTCTTCTCTAGGCCAAACGTTATTAGATGTATCTACATCTGCGGTTTCTTGTTTTGGGTCTACAGTAATTTTAACGATTTCTTTTTCAGAAAAGATGGCTTTTTTAACTTCATCATCATTTTTTCTCCAGATTTGAACTGGGTATTTAATGAGCTCTGAAGTACCATCTGCATATTCAAATTCAACGATGAGAGGCATCACTAGACCGCCTGGTTTATTGAAGGTGATTTCATAAATATGCTTAGGGTGTTTCATTTCATTAATTTCTTGCTGAGTGAAATTATCCATTAAATACTCTTGTAATTTTGGAGCATTTCTAAAAGGGTCTTCACCTTTCATATCTTTTTGAAAGTCTTGGCTATCTTCAGTCAATAGATAAACCGCGTCTTTAGTTCGGGGGTCGTTTTCTGGATCATTGATGCCATATCTTGCTAGTAAAGCTTTCCCTTCTTCTGTAGGGTTACTAGTAATAAAGTAATTTTTTACATCTTCAATACCTATGTCCACATAATCTGTGGTATAAAACCAACCTCTCCAAAACCAATCAAGGTCTATGGCAGA
>PXBV01000117.1 GCA_003565575.1 Psychroflexus sp.
GATACAGCTAGAATAAAAAAACCTGCTTAATTGAGTTTAAGCAGGTTTTTTTTAGTATTTAAAATAATTATTTTTTAGGTGGTTGAGAAGGCCTTACCTCTACCTTGCTTGGTAAAGTCCTAGGGTTCATCTTAAACAAGTCAACAACAATTTCGCCTAAATCTTCAGGCTGAATCTTCCATACATCACTTTCATCTGGAGTATTACCGTTAAAATAGGAAGCAACAGATCCAGGCATAATGGTAGACACATTTATTCCATGATGTCTTAAGTCTAACATCACAGCTTGAGTAAATCCAGTTAACCCAAATTTACTAGCATTATAAGCCGCACCTTTAGCAAAAAAGTTGGTACCTGCCAAACTAGAAATGCTAATAAAATACCCTTTGCTCTTTTTTAAAGCATCAACACTAGCCTTTATAGTAAAAAACACGCCAGTTAGGTTAGTGTCTACAGTTTCCCTCCACTGTACTTCCGTAAGATCTTCAATACTGTGGTAATGACCTAGACCCGCGTTAGCAATAACGTAGTCCAACTGTCCAAATTCTTTTAGGATTTTATCCACTGCTTTGGTTTGGTGATCCATATACCTCACGTCAGCTTCTATACCAATAGCTTTAACATTTGGGTTTGAGCTTTTCAAAAGTTCAACAGCTTGATCAGCAGCAGACTGAGAACGACTTGTAATTGCTACATTAACGCCTTGCTTCATAAGGGCGTCTGCTATTCCAAATCCAATTCCTTTACTACCTCCTGTGATATATGCAACTTTATCTTTCATAAATATGAATTTAAATTTTGAGTAAAATTACAGCCTAATATTCAGCTAACTCCCCATTTTAAATAGTTTTAACGAACTTTAAAATGTAGTCCAAAATAAAAATTGATAACACACTTGTCATTTTTTTTTAAAATCTTTATTCAATTGATAATTAATAATAACTCAATTGAAATTTTGATAATAATTTTATTTAAGTAATCCAAGCATAAAATTGATTATCATTTATTTATATTTTAATTTGAACATAATTTAAAGATATATTCTGCTGAAACTATCTATAAAAATCTAATAGTTTTAAATTGTATAAAGCCAGCAACTACACTAAGAATGTATAGATTTGCAAAAAAATATAACTTATGGATAAAAGTTCTTTTGCAAGGTATTTTTATGAACTTTTAAGTTCTTCAGATTTTATAAGTGAAACTGCTGCCATTTACTTAAATGCACTTATTAATTTTATACTTTTATTGATACTAGGCTCAATCGCTTTTAGAGTTTTAAGGTACATAGCCAATGTGGTTTTAGATAAACTAGCTAAAAAGACAAAAACACAGTTTGATGATTTTCTAGTAAAGAATAAAGTTTTTGTTTATCTCACCAATCTATTGATTTTATTGATACTTTATGAGCTTATTCCACTTGTTTTAATTGACTTTCCAGAATCAGAAATATATTTAGAAAAGGTATTTGAAGTGTGTATCATTTTTGTAGTGATATGGATTTTAAAATCAATTTTCCTTACGATTAAAGATTATTTGAGGCTGTTTGATTCATTTAAAGATAAACCCATAGAAAGCTATATCCAGGTTTTTATGATTATTATCTGGATTGTTGGTATTGTTGTTATTTTTTCAACACTTACAGGCAAACCGCTGTTTAAGTTTTTAACCGCTTTGGGGGCGTTTTCTGCTGTGTTGCTTTTGGTATTTAAAGACACCATTTTGGGCTTTGTAGCAAGCATACAAGTTACCGTCAACGATACAGTAAGACTTGGTGACTGGATTACTATGGAAAAATATGGAGCTGATGGTGATGTGTTTGAAATTAATTTGGCATCTGTAAAAGTTAGAAATTTTGACAATACCATCACCACCATTCCCACCTATTACTTGATCTCAGATTCGTTTAAAAACTGGAGAGGTATGAGTAACTCTGGCGGGAGAAGAATCAAAAGATCTATACTTATAAAAGCCAATAGCATCAAATTTTTAACTGAAGAAAACATAGAGGAATTAAAGAAAATAAAATTAATTACAAATTATATTTCAAAAAAACAACAAGAAGTAAATGAGCACAACTTAAAGCACAAAATTGACAAATCTGTGCAAATTAACGGCAGAAATCAAACCAACTTTGGGGCGTTTAGAGTCTATATAGATCACTATTTAGAGCAGCATCCAGATATTAATAAGGAGATGATGATGATGACAAGACAATTGGCTCCAACTCCAGAAGGAATTCCGCTTGAACTTTACGCGTTCTGTAAAGATAAAGTTTGGGCTAACTATGAACGCGTTATGGCAGGTATTTTTGACCACCTACTCGCGGCTATCCCCTATTTTGACTTAGAATGTTTTGAATATCCATCTGGCAAAGATCTAAAATCTATTGCTTCCATAAATGGACCTGAACGAGGTAAATGAAAGAATTTTTATACTTCATAAAAGGTGATTTCAAAAAAATTAGTTTTGGATGGATGTTAACCTTCCTTTCTAGTTTTGGTCAAACTTTTTTAATTTCTCTTTATGTTACTTCCATCTCATCCGATTTTGAAATTTCAGAAGGAAGCTTTGGAGCCATTTATGCTATATGTACCGTTTTAGCATCTTTTATTATGTTGACTGTTGGTCATACAGTAGATCATATTTCAATAAAAAAAGTGACAGCTTATACAATTGTAGGCTTAGCTCTATCCTGTATATTGATGAGTGTCTCCTATTCTTTAATTTTAGTTTTCGTGAGTCTTGTTGGTCTTCGGTTAGCAGGTCAAGGCATGTTGAGCCATATCAACATGACAATATTATCTAAGTTTTATGATAAGAACCGCGGTAAAGCCTTAAGCTTTTCTACTTTAGGCTTTTCTTCTGGTGAGATGATTTTACCATTTTTATTAACCTTTTTGATTTCTTGGCTCAATTGGCGTTGGGCTATGATGGTGTCTGGTCTTTTATTAATCTCTTACTTATTAAGGCTCTATTTTACCAATCTTGACGATTTCAATAAACAATTGAGCATAGGAAGACCCTCTTCTTTAAGTTTGCTAAAGGACTTTGGAAACATTATTAAAGATAGGCGTTTTTTAATTTTGATGCCTACCAGTTTTGCTATCAGTTTTACAGTAACAGCTGTAGTGTTTTATCAGTATGTATTTGTAGAACAAAAGGGCTGGTCAGTTCAACTTTATGCCAGCTTTTTTACTGGCTACGCTTTAACTAGATTAATTTTTTCTTTAGTAGGTGGCCTTTGGGTTGATAAATTTTCAGCTAAAAAAATGTTTAGATTTTATTTAATTCCATTAGGTCTTGGTTTATTGGGTTTTGCTTTGATCCACTCTATTTTTGGGGCCTTGATATTTCTTTTAATGATGGGTATAACGGTTGGAATGGCCGGTACTATAAAATCTTCCATTTTAGCAGAAGTTTATGGAATAGAAAAACTTGGTGCCATAAGAAGTTTATACACCATGTTTATGGTAATAAGTACTGCGCTAGGACCTTTACTTATAGGAATAATGATAGATAAAGGGCTAAGTATAGAAACTATTATGCTTAGCTTGTTTGCCTTCATCTTAGTTTGCCTAGTGAATGCTCAACGGATTAAAAGTGTACCTACAGTCTCTTCAAGCTATTAATTTAACAAATACTTAATTCAATTGACGCAATTAAGATATGGTGTAATCTAGCTTTACCCTTATTTTTGTAATCCATTATGAGTAATAAAAAGAAAAAATCTAATCGTAAGTCTCACTTGAGGCTGCTACATCAGTATTACACTTATACTGGCTTTTATAGCTTTTTGGGTAGAAGCCTCATAAAAGCAGCTCCTCCTATTTTAATATTTATTGCCATTCTTTTGGGTATACACTTTTTTGTAATTGATGTGAATACTATGCTGATTTACATCACAGAAAACTTCCCACCCGTAGCTGTTTTTGCTATATTTTTTGCTTCAGAATCTATTTTGGGACTTATTCCACCAGAAATATTTATAGCGTGGACTGGTAAATCTGTATCGCCTTGGGGGTTTCTATCTATACTAGCCATCCTATCCTATATTGGTGGTGTTATCTCCTACTTTGTTGGACGCGGTATTGCTAGTATACCATCCGTTTTTGTTTTTTTAGAAGTCAAGATGGCAAAGCACATTAAAAACATGAGAAAATGGGGCGGTATTCTTATTATAGCAGGAGCTCTCTTACCTCTACCCTTCGCCATAGCGAGTATATCTGCTGGCATTATTAAATTTCCATTTGGAAGTTATCTGTTATACGGCATTCTTAGGTTAGTAAGGTTTGCTATATACGGAAGTATTATATTTGGGGCTTTGTAAACAAGTTACACAAATTAATCTTTAAGTTTAGTTTCTGTTAATTCCAAAATTTTGTAGTCTTCTTTAAGTCCTACATACAAAGAATAACACATTAAAAATAGTATAATTGTGAACGGGAATGCAGAGACTATCGAAACAGTTTGAAGCGCTTCTAAGCCACCACCAATAAGAAGTACAGCGGCAATGCTTCCTTCAATTACTGCCCAAAAAACACGTTGAATTTTAGGTGTAACTTCTGCACCACCACTTGTTAGACTATCAACTACTAAAGAGCCAGAATCTGATGACGTTACAAAAAAGCTAATCACCAAGATGATGGCAACTAAATTAAGAAGTGTAGTAAAGGGATAGTTTTCAAAAAAAACGAATAGCGATATATCTGCATTGTTGATGACAGCTTGTGAGACAGAGGTTTCTCCTAGTAAAGCATCATGAATAGCTGCTCCACCAAAAGTGGTCATCCATAAAAAAATAAATAATGTAGGAATAATTAAAACACTTAAAATGAATTCCTTAATCTGCCTACCTTTAGAAATTCTGGCCATAAATATGCCTACAAATGGAGACCAGGCAATCCACCAACCCCAGTAAGTAATGGTCCAAGACATTTGCCAATTATTATTAGTATAACTCTCTGTCCAGGTGGAGAGTTCAAAAAAAGTGGTTAAATAAGCTCCAATATTTTGAATATAGGATTTAAAGATGAAAAGTGTAGGTCCCAAAATTAATATTAAAACGAGAAGTATAACTGTGATTCTTATGTTCCATTCACTTAAAAACCTTACACCTTTGTGCACTCCAGATACAACAGAAATAGTGGCTATAAATGTTATAAGACCAATACTTAAGACTTGAGTCCACTGTGTATTTGGAATACCAAACACATAATTAAGCCCTGCAGCAATTTGAGTGACTCCATAGCCTAATGTAGTTGATAACCCAAACAAAGTGGCTAAAACAGCAAAAATGTCAATAATATCTCCCCAGATTCCATAAATTTTTTCACCTAAAAATGGATAAAAAACAGACCTAAGTGTAAGTGGCAGACCTCTAGTGTAGGTGAAATAAGCTAATGAAAGACCTACAAGCGCGTATATTCCCCAAATATGAAGTCCCCAGTGTAGAAACGTAAATTTCATGGCTTTACTAGCAGCTTCTACATTCCCACCATCTCCCAACGGTGGATTTATAAAATGGGTAAGTGGCTCAGAAATACTAAAATATAGTAAACCAATGCCCATACCTGCACTAAAGAGCATAGAAAACCAAGAACTGTTTTTAAACTCTGGTTTTGCCTTTGACCCACCAATTCTTAGTTTTCCGTATTTACTAAAGGCAATGTAAATCATGAAAAAAAGGAAAAAATTAACGCCCAAAATATAAAACCAACCTAGGTTTTTGGACACTAATTCTTGTGTAACACTAAAAAAATTAGAGGCTTTATCAACAAACAACAGCGTTAAGCCTGTGGATAAGAAAATTAAAAACGAAGCGGGAAAGAAAACAGTTCTATTAAGCTTAAAGCCAAAGTTCGACTTGTTCATTGTATTATTTTTTTCAAGTCATTATTCATATTGCCTTGTTTTTTAAAACAAATCAGGGCTGTTAAAAAAACAGCCCTGATATAGTTTTAAGTTAGCTCATAAAATGATCATTAATTTTAACTCTTAATTTTCTTACGTAGTCTTCATAAAGCCAATCTCTGTAATTCTTCGTATTGTTGATGA
>PXBV01000016.1 GCA_003565575.1 Psychroflexus sp.
TCTAGGAATATTACTTTGATGGAAGATGGTGTTTTGATTGCTCCTGCTCCTTATGCAGCGCCTCCAGCCTACTACTTCCCTAATGTGGCAAGAATGCAGGCTGTAGAAATTTTAAAAGGTAGTAGTCAGGTACAATATGGGCCATACACCACTGGAGGAACTATCAACTTCGTGTCTACAGAAATACCAGATGAATTTATGGCTGAGCTGTCTGCAACTTATGGCTCTTTTGGAACAGCTAACGCACTAGCACGTTTCGGTGACTCTGGAGAACAATTTGGGTATGTGGTAGAATACTTGAAAAATAGATCTACAGGATTTAAAGAGCTTGACGGGCCTGGAGGAACAGGCTTTGATAGGGATGACTTTATGGCCAAATTTAGAGTTAACTCCAAGGCTGATGCTAGATTTCAACAATCTCTTCAATTTAAGTTTCAGTATGCACGAGAAAATTCGGACGAAACGTATTTAGGTCTTACTCGTGAAGACTTCAGCAAAAACCCGTTTAGAAGATATGCTGCTACACAAGAAGATGTAATGGTTACTGAGAATAGACACATTACCTTAACGCACAATTTTCAGTTTACAGAAAATTCACAGATTACTACGACTGCTTACAATACCGATTTTGCAAGGAATTGGTTTAAATTGGATAGGGTCACTAATGTAGATGGAAACGACGTGGGGGTTTCACAAATTTTAGACCAGCCGCAAATGTATCCAGAAATGATGTCTTGGATAAGAGGGAATGCCAATTCCCCTGATGACGCCTTAAGAAATAAAAATAATAATAGAGTATACTACTCAAGAGGGATTCAAACCAAATTTGACCATCATTTTAATACAGGAGATGTGTTTCATGACCTTGAAATGGGTGTTCGTTTTCATCAAGATGAAGCCGATAGATTCCAATGGTATGAAAATTATCGCATGCTAGATGGTAGAATGGCGCTTACTTCTGAAGAAGCTCGAGGGAGTGAAGGCAACAGAGTAGACGCTGCAGAGGCACTTTCTGCTCATTTACTCTACAAAGTGAAATTTGGTAAACTTACACTTTCGCCAGGTTTGCGATATGAGAGTATCAACATGATAAGAAAAAACTGGGGAACAAGTGATCTTGAGAGAACAGGTGTAAATTTATCTGAAAGAAACAATCGTGTTCAACAACTTATTCCAGGTATTGGCGCTAATTATAGAATCAACAATGAAATTTCATTTTTTGGTGGAGTACACAAAGGCTTTGGCCCTCCTGGATCTCAAGATGGTCAAGACCCAGAAGAAAGTACCAATATAGAGGTAGGAACTCGATTTGATTTCTTCGGTCTAGAAGGAGAATTAGTTGGTTTTTACAATGATTATAGCACCATGCTTGGCAGTAATGCCGCAGCTGGTGGAGGACCAGTGGCAGATGATCTTGATGTCTTTAATGCAGGTGCGGCCTTAATAAAAGGTATAGAGTTTCAAGCGGCTTACGATTTCTTAAAGGAAAACAACAAGTATAGCCTACCTTTACGGTTTAGTTATACCTATACAGATGCTAGATTTAACAGTGATTTTGAAGCTCCTAGAAGCATTTGGGGAAATGTACAAAATGGAGACTTCATGCCTTATATTGCAAAACATCAGTGGAATACGGGTCTTAGTTTTTACGCTGGTAAATTTAGCGCTCACGCCAATGCTAGATATAGAGGCGAGTTAAGAACATTGCCTGGGCAAGGGGCTATTCCTCTTAATGAAAGTATAGAAAGCATGTTTCTTTTAGATGCTTCTGTAGAGTATCAAGTTACACCTGCTTTAGCATTATCGCTAAATGCTATTAACCTTTTAAATAATGAATATCCTGTTGCACTTGTCCCTGCTGGTGTAAGACCTGGACATCCGTTAGGTGTTTATGCAGGGTTTAGGTTATCTCTATAATTGTATTTCTTGGCCGATATAATCTTATAATCAGAAATAAATAAACAAAGCCTTGAGATGAAAGTCTCAAGGCTTTGTTGGTTTAAAACTAGCCTAAAAATTGATAACGTAGCCTATGCCAGTCTGTAGATCTGGAACATTATTTACTAGCCAGTCTTGCTGTAAGTAAATTCTAAAACTATTGTTTTGTGTAAAAGCATAAAAAAACGTCCAATAGTTATTGTTAAGGTAAAGATGTGAAGCGCTATGGTGCCATGAACGGGTTGCAATGGGGTTCCTAAACAAAATACTATAGTCATACTCAGATGGACTATGATAAGCAGACTGTATATAAAAATCAACTCCAAAGCTGTGGACGTTCTGTTTTGAATTGATCATATTATAAGTAAAAATCGATTCTAGATTTAAAAAACCAGGTCTAGTAGCCATCTGAATATTTTCTCTAGAAAAAGATATTGAATTTAAGTTAAGATATCCAAAACTAAGACCTAATTGAATATAAGAATGGTCACCTACTCTAAAGTTCCTAAACGCGTTGGCAGAGATACCTACATCTAAAGATTTATTAAAAGGGGATGCGTTAATCCCTGAATGTAAACCTAAATTGAGGTGTACATCATACCTTAAGAGCTCCTCAAAATAATGATAATAATCTAGTTTTACGCCGCCAAAAAAACCCTCGTTGGGTTCAATTTCCATCTGCCTGCCTTCTCTGTCTGTGTAACTTATCTGAGCTTGGTTGAGACCAAACTCTCTTCTTTGAAAAGGATCTTCACCTCCGGCTATATTGGAGTGAAAGGTTTCTATGAAGTTATCTCCTGTAATACCAGAAAATGGTAACCTCCCTCTGGTCAGTATAAAAGACCTTAATTCTACCTGCAATGCATTTTTGGAATTAAAAGGGACGTAGAGCCTGGCTTTTAGTCCTTTAATAACACCATCATAAGCAATTTTAAAATTTTCAGTGTCAGCTTGAAAATCTTCATCCTCTCTGTTCACAACAAACTCACGCACATGCCATGGTGCAGGCCTTACATGTTCTCTTAAATCTTCTGATGTGGGAATGTAATTGACTACAGGTTGCCCCCATATATTTCCACTCATATGGTCTAGTTGTAAACTAAACTTGTTTTTGGGTTGAGTTCTAAAGTGGCCTTCTAATCGCCCCTTAAAAATCCCAAAAACATGTGTAGAGAGCACCGATGGTTTTTCAATTGATTTTTGTTGGACAAGCTCGTCTTGAGCAAACATTTTTGATACTGAAAAAAAAACTGTAACAGCAGTTATCAAAATTAATTTGCTCATTCGTTTTAATTATTATGAATCAATGCATAATAAGCATTAAACTTCTGAAATTTACTAGTCTCTAGAGACTTCAAGTATTTCAAAGCTAATGGTTCCGTTAGGCACTTGAATTTCTGCAACATCTCCAGCTTTTTTTCCTAATAAACCTTTACCAATAGGTGAATCTACAGAAATTTTGCCAGATTTTAAATCGGCTTCGCTTTGAGCAACCAATTTATAAGTCATCTCTTGATTCATTTTTGTATTCTTCAATCGTACATTGCTATGAATTAACACCTTTGAGGTGTCTAGTTGAGACTCATCTATTACGCGTGCATTAGCAACCACTTCTTCAAGTTTAGAGATACGCATCTCTAGCATTCCTTGAGCTTCTTTAGCTGCATCGTATTCTGCATTTTCACTTAAGTCGCCTTTATCTCTTGCATCAGCAATATCTTGGGAAGCTTTTGGTCTTTCCACATCTCTAAGGTGGTTCAACTCTGCCTTTAGTTTTTTTAATCCCTCTTCCGTATAGTAAGATACTTTACTCATAATTCATCGTTTATATATAACAAAAAAAGAATCTCGACATTTTCGAGATTCTATACTACAAATATAGTATTTTTGAATTACCGAAGTTACAATGCCTTTACAATTAATATGAAAGCCTACTCATTCCTTTTTGCTTTAGTGATTTTATGGGGTTGCGAAAGTGATGATAACCTAAGGAGAAATCCTAATCTGTTGAATATAAACGTAAACTTTGAAGTCAATTTAAGCCTACCTCAATTCAATAACCTCAATTTTCCTGGTAATTCTGTTTATATACCAGACCAAGGTAACCTTGGTCTTATTGTTGTTAATTCTGGTAGTAGTTTCTTAGCTTGGGATGCAGCAGACCCTAATCACATTCCAAACGATTGCTCTAGACTTATCATTAATGGGCTTAATGCTGCATCAACTTGTGATGACCCGCCCAATGACTATAGTTTAATAACAGGGCAACCTCTTGTAGAAAATTTAAGATTTCCTTTATTTGCCTACAGGATTACAGAAAGTGCTGGAGTGCTTAGAATTTTTAATTAAGCCTTTTTTCAATTTTTGCTAAGTCAATCTCAAAGTTGATTGAACAGCCCTTTTTAAGGTATGTTTCTGAATGGATGTAGTAGTTCTTAGCAGCACAAACCACTTCCAGCAAGAAATGGGAGCCTTTGAAATAACTCGATTTCACTTTAGCTGTAAAACCTTTGTCTTTCACTAGTTGCATTTCATGAGGATAAACAATAATATGTTGGACGTTGGACTTTATGTTGAATTGCTTGGCATCAATCATATTAAGATCCCCAAAAAGTGAAGCACAATAGTGATTCTTTGGTTGATTGTAAACTTCTTTTGTAGGTCTGTAGTCTATAGCTGTTCCAGATTTTAGCACCATAGTAGAGTCAGAAAAGGGAAGCACATCATCAGCATCGTGTGTGGCAAAAACACAAGAGATGTTTTCTTGTTTAAGAAATTCAAATAATCGACGCCTTAGCTTCGGTTTTAAAAACTGATCAATATGGCTAAATGGTTCATCCAGTAAAATCAATTCTGGAGGCTTAGCCAAAGCCTGTGCAATGGCAACTCTTTGTTTTTGACCACCACTCAAGGTTTTGACTTTTTGATGTTTGACCTCCTCAAGATCAAATAACTCAATGAGCTCATCGCTTCTTTGTTGATTTTGAATTGGGGTCTCGCGTGACAAAAATTTTTGAATATTTTCCTCTGTAGTGGTAAAAGGCATTAAATCAAATTCTTGGGATAAATGTTTAAATTTTGAAAATCCTGGCACCAAGTTATAAGCAGGACCAAGAACTGGCTCTCCATTCCAAAAAATTTTTCCTTTATCTAAATCAAACAGTCCGTATAGCGCTTTAATGAGAGTACTTTTCCCACACCCACTTTCTCCAATAACTGCTAAATGTTCACCTTTTTGTAAGTCAAAGCTGATGCCTGAGACCCCGGCATTTGAGCTATGTAAATAGGTAAGCTGTTTAACGTTTAGCATGAACAAGTTTTACACAAAGGTAATTAAATGCAAAAGACCAAAATCATTTGATTTTGGTCTTTTGATAAGCAAATTTATCCTAATTGTGATTATTGCTAATTATTACCTAGCATCTGCCCACATAGAGCTTTCATAATCTGCTACTTTACCTTTTAGGATGGCTAAATTTTGTTCTTTAGAAGCCATTGGGTCCATTTGTATAGCTTCTCCATCTGGTGTGTATACCATGTAAAATCCATCTTGCATAGACGCCAATTTAATCAATTCTCCATCTTCACCTACAGCATTCCAAGTTTTATCACCTTCTGTATAGACCATTTCTAGAACTTCACCTTTATTTTCACCAGATAAAACTTCTACGCTAAAGTGATTTTTGGTAGCTGTCATTTTCACTTCTTTTCCTTCTATGGTGGCGTATTGGGTTTCTTCATCACCTTCTGCCATGGCAATAGGATTGCTACCTGTCCAAAATTCTAAAAGGTTGAAGAATACCACATCCCCAAAAAAGAATAGACCATATACTGGAACAATGTTGAGTGCCCAGAAAATCAAGTTATCCAAAAATTTGTTGTCTGTAAGACCGTCATTCCAATCTCTCAGTTTATTAAAAGCACTAAAGGAACCTAAACAACTTGAGCTTAATAGAGTCATAGATAAAGCTCCGCAAATAATCATTTTCTTTTTCATAATTCTAAATTTAAAGTGAATCACTAATATAAAATAAATTCAGTCATAAA
>PXBV01000360.1 GCA_003565575.1 Psychroflexus sp.
GATGCACTAAAACTGTTTAGATTAAAAAAAAACTAGTGATTTACTGAAGTCGAGACTGAAAAATCAACAATTACTTAGATTTAGATGTGCCGCTACAATCTACTTGTTCTTCTGGAGATTTTCCACAAAAACTACAAGAATCACCATTTTTATTTAAAAAAGGGCTTTGGCTAGCGCATGTACCAGCAAATTTTCCATCTTTCTTACCCCAGATTTTAATAGCAATTCCAGCTACAGCTACCCCTAATAATACTATGGTTATAAGTAATAATTTCATAATACAAATTTAACTAAACTGTATTTCACAGCTGCAATTTTTAGACTAATTATTTAATTTTTAACGTATTTCATGCATTAACTTAAAATATATTAACTTCGGTTTCTAATTGAATGTCAAACTTTTCTTTCACTTTTAATTGAACCAATTCAGCAACAGATTTAATTTCTTTTCCAGTGGCTTGTCCGTAATTAACTAAAACTAAAGCTTGTTTTTTATGTACTCCAGCATCACCATTTCTGTAGCCTTTTAGCCCAGTTTTTTCAATAAGCCAACCTGCAGGTATTTTGATGGAATCTTCATTAATTTTAAAGAAAGGAACCACATCAAATTCTTTTTGTATCTTCTCAAGTACAGCATTAGGAACAATAGGGTTTTTAAAAAAACTCCCACTATTTCCTATTTTACGGGGGTCTGGCAACTTAGATTGTCTTATGGCAATAACAGCTTTAGATACATCTTCAATGGTAGGAAATGTAATCTGCATTTTTTTTAATTCTGCTTGTATTGAACCGTAATCTATATTGAGTTGATGTTTTTTTTTGGTTAGCCTAAAATTTACTGAAGTGATGATGTATGGATTATTGATTTTTTTAAAAATAGAATCTCTGTAACCAAATTTACATTCTTTATTAGAAAATATTTTTTTGGTGAGTGTCTGTCTATGGTAAGCCTCACAAGATAGCATCACATCTTTGAGTTCAACGCCATAGGCTCCAATGTTTTGGATGGGAGAAGTGCCTACGTTTCCAGGAATAAGCGATAAATTTTCTAAACCTCCGTAGTCTCTTTCAATACAAAAAACAACAAAATCATGCCAGTTTTCTCCAGCACTCACTTTTAAAATGACTTCTTTTGAATTCTCTTCAACGACTTCAACCCCTTTTATGTCCAAATGAAGAACAGTTTTTTGTATGTCTTCTGTTAGCAACATATTGCTGCCTCCACCAAGGACAAAAAGCTCTGAAGCATAAGTTTGCTTCAAAACTTTTAATAGTTCTTCTTCTGTCTTAACAGAAATAAATTGCTTTGCTTTAACATCAATTCCAAAGGTGTTATAAGACTGTAAAGAAAAATGATTTACAAGCTTCATTTAATTTTTTGTGTATGCTTGCAAAGCCATTTTCAAAATGGAAACTGCTTTTAATATATTTTGCTTTTCTAGTACGTATGCAATTCTGATTTGGTTTAAGCCCGTTCTAGGTGTAGAGTAAAACCCTGCTGCTGGCGCAACCATAGTGGTTTCCCCATTCAAGTCAAATTCTGATAGCATCCATTTTGCAAAATCTTCAGTATCATCTACTGGAAGCTCTACTACACAATAAAACGCACCTTTTGGTGTAGCTACTTTTACACCATCAATGGCTTCTAAAGCTTTTATGAGGGTGTCTCTTCTATCTTTATATTCATCATTAACTTCTAAGAAATAGTCTTTTGGCGTATCAAGCGCAGCTTCACTTGCTATTTGTGCAAAAGTTGGCGGGCTAAGCCTTGCTTGTGCAAATTTTAAGGCTGTTGCCATCAATTCTTTATTTCTGGATACCATACAACCTATCCTAGCGCCACACATACTGTAACGTTTTGAGACAGAATCTATCATAATGGCATGGTTTTTTAGTTCTGGAAGACTCATAATGGAATGGTGCTCAACTCCATCATAAACAAATTCTCTGTAGACTTCATCGGCTACTAAAAAGAGGTCATGTTTAAGTGCTAAGTCAGCTAATTTTTGAACTTCCTCCTTAGTGTATAAATAACCTGTGGGGTTGCCAGGATTACAAATTATAATCGCTTTAGTTCGTTCTGTTATTTGATTTTCAAATTCTTCTATTGGTGGTAGCGAAAAATTATCTTCAAAATGAGATTCTACGGGTAATACCTTAACTCCAGATGCTACGGCAAAGCCATTATAGTTGGCATAAAAAGGTTCTGGAATAATGACTTCATCCCCTGGGTCTGTTATGCTTCCCATTGTGAATAAAAGCGCTTCAGAACCTCCTGTTGTTACAATTAAGTCATCAGAAGTAATATTTATCCCATTGGCTACATAGTATTTTGCTAGCTTTTTCTTATAAGATTCAAATCCAGAAGAAGGACTGTAGGATAAAATATCTAAATCATTATTCTTTACAGCGTCTAAAGCTACTTTAGGAGTCGGTATGTCTGGCTGACCAATATTGAGAAAATATATTTTTTTTCCTTCTTCCAAAGCTTTATCAGCAAAAGGTGCTAATTTTCTGATAGGAGACTCAGGCATTTCAAGTCCTTTGATGGATAATTTTGGCATATTTAATTTTTATTACAAATGTGGTGAATTTTGACGCTAACTCCAAGTTGATTAATATTCAAAAACTACTTAAATATAGACTAAAGACTTGCTAAAAACTAATTTATGGCAGTCTTTGATTATATATTTGATATTTTGTACTTATGAAGCACTTAAAACTTATTACATATATCTGTGTTTTAATCTTAGCGACGAATGTAGTTAGTTCGCAGTCTAAATTTAAATTCAAAAATGAATCGAATAGAGCCGTTAATTTAGACTTCAAAACTGTAAATAATTTAATTATAATTCCCGCTATTCTTAATGATGAGTATGTCAATTTTCTTTTAGATACAGGTGTTAATAAAACAAAAATATTTGGTCAAATTAGAGATTCAACCTTACTAGACAATGCAGATTTTATTTCATTGAGGAGTTTAGGTAGTGAAGAACCCGTTAAAGCCTATAAGACCACAAATAATTATATTGATTTTGGTCCTATCTCTAGTCAAAATCAAGAAGTTTATTACATCACAGATCCGCGATTTAATTTAGCTGAAAAGCTTGGCGTAGACGTTCAAGGAATTATTGGTTATGATTTGTTTAAAGACTTTATTTTTCGGTTGAATTTTACGAACAAGTCTTTGAGAATTTATCAGCATGATCAATTCAATAGAAAATTGAGGAGCTTTGATAGTATGAAATTTCGATTTATACAAAATAAGCCTCACATTCAGGTCCCTGTAGAGCTGCAAGATAAGAGTAAAAAAGACTTTATATTCCTAGTAGATTCTGGGTCAAGTGATGCATTTTGGCTTTTTGAAAATGACGATTTAAAGGCTAGCGAAAACTCTTTTGAAGATTATATTGGTTACGGATTAGAAAAATTGGTTGAAGGTAAAAGATCAAAATTAAGAACCGCTAAGATAGGTAAATACAGATTGAAAGAGCCTCAAGTAGCCTTTATAGATCCTGTATCTTCTGAACTATTTGAAGCTTCAATGTACAAGGATGGCATTATAGGGAACGAAATTTTACGCCGCTTTAGATGGTTTATAGATTATAAAAATAGAATGCTGTATTTTAAACCTAACAGATTTTTTAAAGATAACTCAAATTATGACAGAAGCGGGCTTGTTCTTATATATATAGGTGAAGAAATCAAAAGGACTAAAATTCCTGTCATGGTTAGTATAAATGATAACAAAACCTACAATAGCGGCAATCAAGGAGTGAAATTTGACGTCCGATTGCAAATTAACAAATTAATAAGCATCAATAAAATTCGTCCAAACTCTCCTGCTTCTGAAGTAGATATTCAAATAGGTGACCGTTTGATGAAGCTTGATGGCAAATCTGTAAATACACTTAGCGTTCAGGACATTAATGAGATTCTAAGTGGTGAGGAAGGTGATATTGTTAAAATTGAAATCCTAAGGGATAAAATAATTTTAAAACGTAAAATTGAATTAAAATCTCAATTGGACGCCGCTTTTAAAGATTGATGCTAAATCACGCTATAAAAGTTTCCTGCTAGATCTACTCAAGTGGGTGTGAGTTCATGTTTTCACTTAATACTCTACTTGTATTGTTTTTCGTGCTTTTGCATTAGTAAGCACTTTGCCAAAAGTGAAATTAATCAAAGGTCCAAAACCACTTTCTACGCCAAAACCGTCGTAGTAGCCTGCTCCCAATTCTACCGTGATGTTAAATCCTTTTAGATTGGTACGTTGTAAGCCATACACCACCCCAAAAAACGTAAGCGAAAAGTTTTTCTGAGCTTCCATGGTATAAGTAAGTTGTAATGGTTCAAAAAAACTACTTCTAGCTAAGCCAAAATAATTTGCAGAATTACCAACAACCTCACGCCCGTAATTATACCTCGTTTTGAAATTGTGATAATACCTTACTCGGGTATGTAAGACTAATCCAAAAGAATATCCTTCTTCATAGGTTGCTAAGCCTGGATTAAAGCTTAGAGACACACTTAAGTTTTTAAGAACTCCCAATTCATAGCGTACTCCAGGGGTAAATAAATTTAACGTGAATTGATGCCTCTCTAAATTGGGTACTCCATCCCAATCTTCCACAAACTGCTGAGAATGTGAGTTTTTGAATGATAAACTACATAAAATCAGCAGTAAATGAAACAAGGCTTTCTTTTTCATGACTATATGTAGATGTGATAACTTATATTGTTGATTTTAAGTTTAGTAGTAAAGTTATTGATGTTTAAATTAAAGAAATCAAAATCTCTATAGTCCAAACTCACTCGTTTACTCATTAATTTCAATTAGATACCCAAACAAAATTATTTCGCAACCTTCAAAACCAATTTCAATAGCAATAATTCACCAAGGGTTATTTCAACTCATGTACAAATTCAGACAAGGCTTTAATAGTGTAATCAATATCTTCATAAGATAAAGCATCATTCAAAAAGTAACTTTCAAAAGCGCTTGGAGGCATATATACCCCACGTTGAAGCATTCCATGAAAGTATGTTTTGAATTTTTGATTATTTCCTTTAGCAGCGGATTTAAAATCAATTACTGGGTGTTCACAAAAATGAATCGAAATCATAGATCCAATTCTATTGATTTGATGTACAATCCCAGCATCGTCCAAAACACGTTTCATTCCTTGATGTAGTTTTTCAGTTTTTTTGTCAAGGCTCTCAAATATACTTTTATGTGAATTGAGGTGGCTTAACATAGCATATCCAGCTGCCATTGCTAGTGGGTTCCCACTAAGCGTTCCTGCTTGATAAACTGGACCATCGGGTGCTAAATGATTCATGATTTCTGCCTTACCTGCAAAAGCACCCACTGGTAATCCACCGCCTACAACTTTCCCAAAAGTAACAAGGTCTGCTTTTATGTTTAGGCGTTCTTGAACTCCTCCAGGCGCTAACCTGAATCCTGTCATCACTTCATCAAAAATCAAAAGTATCCCGGTATCATCACAAATTTGCCTCAAACCTTCTAAAAAACCATCTTCAGGGATGATGCACCCCATATTTCCTGCAACAGGCTCTAAAATTATACAGGCGATGTCACCTTTGTTCTGCTCAATAAGCGTTTTCACACTTTCTAAGTCATTGTAGTTGGCCAGTAAAGTATCTTTAGCTGTGCCTTTAGTAACTCCTGGTGAGTTAGGTTCTCCAAAAGTGGCGCCACCACTTCCAGCTTGAATTAAGAAAGAGTCACTATGTCCGTGATAGCAACCTGCAAATTTTATAATTTTATCTTTTTTTGTGTAACCTCTGGCTAGTCTTACAGCACTCATACATGCTTCTGTACCACTGTTAACAAATCTGATTTTGTCAATTACAGGTACCATTTCAACAGCTAATTTTGCAATTTTAGTTTCTAATTCTGTAGGAATTCCATAAGATGTGCCGTCTTTTGTTTTCTCAATCAATGCATTTACA
>PXBV01000259.1 GCA_003565575.1 Psychroflexus sp.
GAGGATTTAGAGACCCCGCACATAGATAATTTGGCTCAAAACGGTGTTGTTTTTACAGATGCTCATGTTACTTCAACGGTCTGTGCTCCTTCGAGGGCAGGCCTTATTACTGGGCAATACCAACAGCGTTTTGGTTTTGAAGCCAACCATACTGGAGATAAAAAAACGGGTGATATTGGCCTTTCTGAAGATGTTGTGACGATTGCAGAAGTCTTTAAGCAAAATGGTTATAACACAAGCGCTATAGGAAAATGGCATCTTGGAGAGAAGCCTCATAATCATCCTAATCAAAGGAGCTTTGATGACTTTTATGGATTTTTGGGAGGAGCAAGGTCATATTTTCCTATGCATGAGCCTTCTGAAGCACAAATGCTTCAGTATAATGGCGAGCAAGTTAATTTTGAAGGTTACCTTACCGATGTTTTAGGCGATTTTTCTGTTGAATTTGTTGAAAAAAATAAAGACCAGCCTTTCTTTATGTACTTGGCTTATAATGCTGTACACACACCAATGGAAGCTAAGGAAGAACATCTTAAGCGTTATGCCAATCATTCTCGTAAAGAATTAGCTGCCATGACTTGGTCTTTAGATGAAAATATTGGAAAATTAACACAGAAACTAGAAGAGCATGATTTGCTAGAAAATACTTTGATTTTCTTTTTAAGTGATAATGGTGGAGCTCACAATAATCAATCTTCATCTGGCCCACTAAAAGGCTGGAAAGGCAATAAATTTGAAGGTGGACACCGGGTGCCATTTGTAGTAAGTTGGCCAAAGCATATTAAAAAAGGATGGACTTTTGATGGCTTAACCTCTTCTCTAGATATTTTTAAGACTTCTATTGAAGCTGCTCAATTAAGTTTAGATGAAAATTTGCAATTAGATGGGGTAAATTTGCTTCCATTTCTTACTAAAGAACAACAAGGCGATCCTCACTCTTCCTTAAACTGGAGAAAACTAGAAGAATCGGCAACACGTATGCGCAACTATAAATTGATAAGCTTAAAGGATTATGGACATGTTTTGTATGACCTTAACCAAGACCTAGGAGAAACAACAGACGTTTCTACTATAGATTCTGAAACTTTTAAAAATGTATTAAAAGTCTATAACGATTGGGAATCACAGATGATGCAGCCACTTTGGGGGGAAGAAAGGAAATGGATGGAGGTAACTCATCATATTCATAAACAATTGATGCAGAATGAAAAGATTTACTACCAATCTCCTGGGGAAATGAAAACTTTTTCAAAAAACAATGAAGAGTAATTGAGTCGAATTTCAGATTCATAAGCGTTTTTTTACTAGTGTTGATAAAGGTTACTCTACTCGGCTTTCTTTTGTTTTAAAGATATTTAATTCTGGACTTAAATCACCAAAAAATTTAAGAACCATCTCTTTGTCTCTGCCAGAAGTATCAATAAATCGCCAAGTCTTGCCTTCATCCTTAGAAACCCCAATCATGCAATATTCAGCTTTTATTTTCCCTTCAGGCGTATTCATCAACACTTCAAATGTAAATGTGAGTTGTAATTGATTTCTATACTCTATAATTTCAGAAGGGTTTTTATATTCAGCTTCAAGAAATTCATAACCTTCTGCTTTCAATTGATCCATACCATCTGCAGAAATTTGCTGTGTACGTTCAAGCCCACCATTTATTTCATGTACACGGTCATGCATATATTCACTATAGCACAAATATTCAGCATCTAAGAAAAGACTGCGCATTTCTTCAAGATGTAAATTGAGGTTTTTATTGGGAGTTTGCGCTGCTAAAGGCAAAGCAAAAATGACCACTGCAAGTTGAAGTAAATTAAAATTTTTCATAACTAAATAATTTTAAATTGGGTATGTTTTGATTTATCCAAATAACATGAATAAGTGTGGATTCAATAACCCAATTCTACAGGTAAATTTACATTATCTTTATTGTAACTAAGGGTAATATTACGTCAGTATGTGGAAGTTATAGTGTATTAAGGTTTCACATTGAGAAATTTCATGAAAATTGTTAACTAGGTTTTAATTTTTTTTCATAATCAAAATATTTGTGACAACGTTTTCTCTAAAAATCATTCTTCATATGCTTTTTTTTAAAAATTCTTCTTTGATGCTTCAATTCCGTTTTTTTAATAAAAGTTAGTAAAGCATATTATAAAAAAATCTGATTTTGATGCATCATTTTTTATAGGTTTTAAGCCAATCTTAAAAAAACTATTGTAAAAATCAGTAAACACGCTAAATGCTTCAAAATTTATAGATGTTTGCACCAAACGTGTTATTCAAAACCAAACCCACCAAATATATTTGTTAGAGTAAAATCAATGTAATTTAACTTTTAATTATAATTCAATCGATTTCGGTGTTTGTTTTCAAAATTCTCAATCGATAAAGACACAATTAAATATTAACACTTTATTAAATTAAAATCCAAATGACAAGTTATTTAATCAAAGTAGTCAGCTTCAAGTTACTAAATATTAACTACATCCTGTTTTTTTGTTTTATTTCTGGCACTATGTTTTCACAAAACACAGTAAAAGGTACGGTCAATGACAGTAATGGGCCAATCCCTGGTGTTGCAGTGAGTGTGAAAAATACCAGTATTGGTGTTGTTACCGATTTTGATGGTAACTACACCCTTAATGATGTACCTGATGGTGGTACTCTTGTATTTAACTACATAGGATTTAAAGCACAGGAGATCCCATTTGAAGGTCAAAATGAAGTGAATGTTACTCTTGAAGTTGATGTTTCCTCTCTAGACGAAGTAGTTGTAGTAGGTTATGGCACAATGAAACGATCTGATATGACAGGCTCAGTATCCTCAGTTTCTAAGAAAGCAATTGATGAATCGGTTCCTACAACGATTGACCAAGTTCTTCAAGGCCGTGCTGCAGGGGTGCAGATACAGCAAAATAGCGGAGCTCCTGGCGCTAGTTCTTCTATTAGAATTCGTGGCGTTAGTTCGATAACGGGTTCCAACGAACCCATTTTCGTTATCGATGGTGTTATTCTAGATAGTAATACTGGACAGAGTGGCCAGAATGCTTTTGCGGCAATAAATCCAGCTGATATTGAATCCATTGATATTTTAAAGGATGCATCAGCAACTGCTATTTATGGTTCTAGAGCAGCTAATGGTGTAATTTTGATTACAACCAAGCGAGGGGCTGCCGGAGAAACACGAATCAACTTGAATAGTTATGTTGGTTTTCAAGAATTACCTAGACAACTTCCCCTTATGAATTTACAGGAATTTGCAAACCACAGTAATGTAAGATCGTCTTTAGGTATCTTACAAGCCAATCCAGAGTTTATAAGAACTGATTTGTTGGGAGCTGGCTCAGACTGGCAAGATGCCATGTTCAACAGAGCTTTGATGCAGAGCCATAATTTATCAATTGCTGGAGGTACAGAGAAAAGTACCTTTTCCATGACTCTGGGTTACTTGGAGCAAGATGGTATTGCTATTGGGTCAGAGTTCGATAGGCTAAACCTCACCGGAAATTTTGATACACAAGCCAATAACTTTTTGAAAGTAGGTGTGAATTTCGCCTTTAGCAATATAAATCAAACCTCTACATTTTCTGATGATCAGCTTATATTAACCGCCTTAAGACAGACTCCAAACGTAGCTATAAGAAATGCTGATGGTACCTTTGATGGTCCTGTAAACGATGAGTTCGTTCAAAACAACCCTGTTGGTCTAGCGACTATCAGAGATAATAGGACTGAAACGGCAGGTATAAGAGCCAATACATTTGCAGAAATTGAATTTATAGAAGGCTTAAAGCTTCGAACAGAATATGCATTTGATTATAATTTTTCAAATAACTATACATTCAATCCGTCATACCAGTTTGGAGCTATTGTAAATGAAGTAAGAGAAGGAACCAGAACCAAGAGTTATAGCAAATACTTCAATTTTAGAAATGTATTATCATACGATAAGGTTTTTGGGGATCATTCCATCAACGCTATTCTTGGTCAGGAATATCAAGAATCTTACTTTGACAATTTATTTGGATTTAGATCAGGATATTTGTCAAATGGAGCAACAGATTTAAATGCAGGTGATGCTCTTACAGCTAGAAACTCAAATGTAAGTTTTAGAAGCGCTTTAAATTCTTATTTTGCTAGGTCATTTTATTCTTTTAAAGACAAGTATTTATTGACTGCAACCCTTAGGTATGATGGGTCGTCAAGATTTGCTCCAGAAAATCGATGGGGATTTTTCCCTTCCGCTGCTTTTGCCTGGAAGTTGTCTAATGAAGACTTTTTAAAAGACCACTCAACCATCAATAACCTAAAATTGCGGTTAGGTTACGGCGCAGTTGGTAATGAGTCTGTACCGGACTATGCATTTACATCTATATATGCTGCATCGCCAACCCCATTAGGTCCTGGTTTATTGCCAGCTAATACTGCCAATCCAGATTTGAAATGGGAGACTACTTACTCAGCTAATTTTGGGGTAGATTTGAGTATGTTCAATAATCGTCTGGAATTTATAGCAGATGTGTATTACAAAAAGACAGACGACTTACTTTTACTAGCTCCTTTTCCAGATTATGCTGGTACCACAGGAGTGGGAGCAACTTCAGCACCATTTATAAATGTAGGTTCGTTAGAAAATAAAGGCGTTGAATTAACAGTAAATTCTGTAAACGTAGATACAGGTGATTTTTCTTGGAGGTCTAATGTTGTGTTTACATTGAATAGAAATAAAGTTCTAGCGCTTGCCACAGAGTCAGGAATTTTAAACCGATCATTACAGCAAGGTTCTGATATTACTATTGTAACTCAAACAGAAGCTGGCGGTCCAATTGGTCAATTTTATGGCTATAGCACTATTGGTAGGTTTGAAAGTGCTACAGACTTTTTTATAAGAGATGAAAGTGGAGCACTTATTCCAAGAGCTTTACCAGAAGGGCTTTCTATTGGAGAAAATGGAGTTTGGATTGGAGATTATATTTTTGATGACATCAATAATGATGGAGTCATAGATGATCAAGATAGAACCTACATAGGCAATCCTTTACCAGATTTTAGTTTTGGTATAGGGAATACGTTTAAATATAAAAACTTTGATCTTAACGTCCAACTGTCTGGAATGGTTGGTAATGATATTGTTAATTATCAGAGGAGATTTTTAGAAAATCCAGCTGCAAATACCAATCTATTAAGAACAGCCTTAGGTTATGCGGACTTAGCACTAATAGATCCTAATGGACCAAATGACTACAGAAATGTTCAAATTGTAGGAGGCGATAGGTATATGCCTAGAATCGCAGCATCAGCTGCTTCCTCTACCTCAAACTTTAGATATAGTGATAGGTTTATTGAAGATGGCTCTTTCCTAAGAATACAAAATATTTCTTTAGGCTATAATGTGCCTAGAGACTTTGTAGAAAAATTTGGCATAAGCGGAATGAAGCTTTACATAAACCTTCAAAATGTTTACACTTTCACTAACTACAGTGGATATGATCCAGAGATAGGCTCTATCAATCAAGATGCTTTATTGACAGGAATAGATAACGGAAGATATCCTTCACCAAGGATATATACCGCTGGGATAAATCTTAATTTTTAAAATATTTAAATAATGAATACAAGCAAAACAATTTTAATGTGGGTAATGCTCTGCATGTTTGGTTTAGTAAGCTGTGACGATGATTTAAATGTAGAACCATCAGATCAAATTGCAAGGGAAAACTTCTTCCAGTCTGAAGAAGATTTTCAAGCAGCAACAGCAGCTCTCTACAACAGAGTTTGGTTTTCTTTTAATGATAAATTTTATTTTGGACTTGGAGATGGACGTTCCTATAATCTTTATGCTCCTTTTTCTGATTATGTTTTTCCTTTTTCTGATCTTACTGAAACTGGTTTAACAGGACCTTTAGTCGAAGCCTGGAGATCATTTTACATCGTAATTCAACAGTCAAATAATGCCATCAACGCCATTGCAGAAAGCGATGTAGATGAAGAGATCCAAGAACCTTACCTTGCAGAAGCTAGATTTATGAGAGGACTTGCGTACTGGTACCTAGCTTCACTTTGGGGTAATGCATTAATTATTACTAGCCAGGCGGATATTATAAGTAACCCTATTATCAACTCATCCCCTAGAGAAGATGTCTATGAGTTTGCCATACGTGACATGGAATTTGCTGCAAAGTTCTTGCCTGAGCAATCCATACAAGCAGGAAGAGTCAATAGATACACTGCTTACGGAATGTTGTCTAGGTTTTATCTAGGCTATGCTGGACTGAGCGATAATCCTAATAGTGGATCTATGGATCAAAACCTACTGGATTTAGCTATGAAATCTGCAGATATTGCTATCAATGATGGACCTTATACCTTGATGGATGAGTATGAAGATCTATATACCATTGAGAATAATAACAATTCTGAATCTATGTTTGCTCTTCAATGGGTTCCTAATGGTGAGTTTGGCGTAAATAACCCTCATCAAGCCTTCTTTGCATTAGGTTCTGAAATAACAGGAGATGATGCCGCTTATGGATTCTTTACAAGAGCATCTGTTGATGTATTACTTCAGTATGAAACAGATGATAAAAGAAGAAGAGCTACTTGGATGGCACACAATGATTTTTATCCTGAGATAAATCAAGCCAATGGAGGTTACCTCGTAGATCATGATAACACTTACGTGAATGTTAAAAAAGGTGTAGTAGGCTCCAATAGAGATAATCCAGCAATTACTAGACAAAATTCGGGTCTTAATACTTATATGCTAAGATTGGCTGAAGTTTATTTAAATTATGCTGAAGCTGCTCTTGGAAGTGACGAAAGTACTTCAGATCCTATGGCGTTGTCTTATGTTAACGAATTGCGCTCACGAGCAGGTTTAAACAATCTCACGTCATTAAATCGTGAAGATTTTTTTAGAGAAAGGAGAATTGAACTCTGTATGGAAGGCCAATTTTGGTATGACTTAGTTAGACGATCCTACTATGAACAACAAACAATATTGAGTTTCATACGTGGCCAAAGTAGAGATGAAATTATACCTTTCTTATATGACAATACAACAAATTCTCTGATGATAGACGATACAAGAGATCCACAACCTCAAGCTATTGGTCCTATAGATGAAAGCATATTTTTATTGCCTTATCCAGAGCCTGAAGTTGTGCAAAATCCATTATTGCGAGAAGCTCCAGTCCCCTATGAATTTACAGAGGAAAGAATTACAGATTTATTTGATTAGCATAAAATTTTAATCGAGATTACAATGAAAAAAAATAATTTAAAAAGCGTTTTCAAACATTATCAGTTTGTATTCGTTGCATTTAGCCTTATGATTTGGATGGCATCTTGTTCAGATGATGACGCAATAGGTGGACCCATTACTGTAAATGCAGTTTATTTACAAGATGTGGACTCCAACGTTCAAGATAGAGAAGTAGACTTCGTAAGAGTAGGGCAGCTTATTCGTTTGGAGGGCTCAGGCTTTCTTGGCTTGAAGCGCGCTTTCGTAAATGGCTATGAGTCCTCTTTCAATCCAGTTTATGTTTCAGATAACTCATTTTTGTTAAGAGTTTCTAGAGATACACCTGTTCTAGATGCTGAAGAAGATGTTAGAAATACCATACGTCTAATCAATGATAATTTTGAAACCACTTTTGAGTTTCAAATTAGAGATGCAGCTCCTTCCATCAGTCGTATATCTCACACTTTACCTCTACCAGGAGAGACAATTACTGTACACGGTTCTGGACTATTGGAGGTAACTAAAGTCATTTTTCCTGGAGGTGTTGAAGTGACTGAAAATATCGAGTTTGATGAAGAAGATGGGGAGTTTTTTACCGTAACTATGCCCGAAGGAGTTTCAGAAATTGGGGGCTCACTTAGGATTGAGTCTGCTAATGGATCTGCTGCTTCTCCTGCTTATTTTAATTTCAGAGAAGGTGTAATTTTAGACTTTGATGGAAGGGGAGAATTAGGAGAGTTTGGAAACACCATCCGCCAAGAACAGCTAGAATCTGCTTCAATTGGAGAAGGCCATGTCTCACAAGGAAATTATGTGCCGCATCGTCCAGAAGGAGTAGACGTATTTAGTGCGGGTTCAAACCGTATAACAGAAGTTTTTACATCTGGAAATGAAAATTGGAGATCTCAGTTTTCAGAATATATCCCAGTAGAAACTCCACTCGATGAAGTTGGATTCCAGTTTGATATTTATGTCCCTCAAGACTGGGAAGGCAGTGGGTTTTTACAAATTCTTCTTATTAACAATTTTAATGGAGGAGAATGGTCTGGAGGAACTTATGGCTATGTGCCATGGATTGAAGGTGGAGAGGTAGAAGCTTTTAAAACCGAAGGATGGACTACTGTTACTATTCCGCTAGGTGATTTTTACATATTTGAAGATGAGGATGATGCAACCTTTGAAGATGTATTAACACTAAGAGAAACTGCAGCTTTCAAAAACTTTGGGTTTTTCTTTAATAATACCGACGTAAGACTTAGTGACGTCACACGAGGTGGTGGTGGAGCAGAGTTCCTAGCCTCTAACATTACTGTAGATGTTTATACAGATAACTGGAGAATTGTTTCTTTAGAGACACCTATAATAACAGACTTTCCAGAATAACATTAAAAAAAATAAAAATGAAAAAATTTAGTTTATCAGCAATCTTAATAGTTGTGCTTACTTTATTGTCTTGCGAGGATGATATGATGGACTGGCAAAACTTAGAAGATGAAAATCCCATTCTAGTTTCAGAATTACCACTAGAATTGAGAGAACAATTAGATAGATATGAGGCTTTAAATACTTACGCAGACTTTACTGTGGGTATAGGACTCATTAGGGATTACTACATGGAAAATGAATTATACCGGTCATTAATACATGAATATTTCGACGATGTAACGGTAGGATATGCTATGAAACATGGGGCAATGGTCAACTCTCAGGGAGGTATTAATTTTGCACCTATAGATGAGTTTATTGCATCAGTAAGACAAGCCGGATTGGATGTTTATGGGCATACGTTAGCTTGGCACGCCAATCAGAACGCTAATTACTTGAATGGCATCATAGCGCCTGAAGTTATTCCAGGTTCTAGTGGACCAAATTCTTTAGATTTATCTGGCTTACAAGACGGCTCCTTAAATGGTTGGGGGGAGAATAATCCAGGTGCTGGAATTTCAATTGAAGAAAATGAAGGCCTAGTAGACGGAACACCAGCTTTGCAAATGATAGCTTCCTCAAGTTCGTTTCAACCTTTTGACTTACAACTTGCTTCGCCAAATATTACAGTGAATAGTGGAAGTGCTTATGAGGTCTCATTTTACATTAAATCTGATGAGACAGGTCGTGGTCGTATCTCTTTCAATAATGCTGTTGGTAACCAGTTTCCTTTTAAAGATTGGTATGGTGAAGGAGATGCAACAGAGTTTTTTGTGACAAACTCCCAATGGCAAGAAGTAAAATTTACTGTAGATGACATCCAAGATGGTGCTACAAATTTAAGCTTTAATTTTGACCTTGGGTATGAGCCAGATGTAACTTATTTAATAGATGTAAATACACTATCTGTTGTAGATCTAGACGCTATTGGTGAACCTCTCAACTTAATCAGTAATGGAGATTTTGAAAATGGAACCTTAGATGGATGGTATGGGTTTGGAAATGGTTCTACAAGGTTTGTTTCAGAAGAGGGAGAGGGCTTTCCTAACTCAGGTTTTTCTATGGTGTTAACTAACCCTACTCCAGCTCAATCTTTTGAAGCACAGCAAGTTTATGAGTTTAACGCTCCACTTGAAGAAGGCGTTCAGCACACATTTAGCTTCAATATTAGAGCAGATCAAGCCGCTAGTATTCAAGTACAATTACAAAGTCCTGATTTTTCTGGAGATTATGTGAGTGCAATTCCTGTAGAGACCAATTGGACTCAAATTACAAGGACTGTAACACCTGGTGCCTCAGACCGTGATAAATTTATTTTTGATTTTGGTGAATTTGCAAATACCTATTATATCGATAACGTAGTGCTTACAACAGGAGAAAGTGGAGGTGGCTCTGAACCTATATTAATAGAAAAGAGCGATGAAGAGAAGGCTGAAATTATTGGTGAAGCTTTAGAACATTGGATTGTGAGTATGGTAACCAGATATAAGGACGATGTGAATGCATGGGATGTTGTAAATGAACCTATGAGAGAAGGTGGAACACTTAGAGATGGAAACGTAACTGATTTAGCTTCAGATGACTTTTATTGGGTAAAATACCTAGGTAAGGATTTTGCTGTGACAGCTTTCAACTTGGCCAGGGAACATGCAAATCCAGAAGATAAGTTGTTTATCAATGATTTCAACTTAGAATCAAGTCTTGCTAAATGCCAAGGTCTTATTGAATACGTAGAATATATTGAAAGTCAAGGTGCTACAGTAGACGGCATAGGCACTCAAATGCATATTTCTTTACAAACAGATAAGGATAATATTCAAGAAATGTTTAGACTTCTTGCAGCTTCAGGAAAACTTATAAAAGTTTCAGAACTAGACGTAAGACTTGGAACTCCTACACCAACTCAACAGCAACTAGCAGAACAAGCCGATATGTACCAATTTGTTGCAGATTCATTCAGAGAAATTATTCCTGTCTCACAACAATATGGAATTACCCTATGGAATCTTTCAGACCATCCAGATGAACACGAGTTCTGGTTGCCAGATGAATCTCCATGCTTATACGATGCTAATTATCAGCGAAAGCATGCCTACAAGGGTTTTGCAAACGGATTGGCTGGAAGAGATGTAAGCGAAGATTTTACAGGAGATCTATAAACAACTGATGACCTGAATTGTTTATGTCATTGCTGATTTAATATCAAGGATTAGCTTTAAATTTTGCCTCCAAGTACTACTTGGGGGCAATTTTTACAATTTTACAGAAAACTTAAAAAGACTTTTCGGGTTTAGTTAAAACGACCTTAAAAGGTGACTAAATTCAGTTTATTCACTATTGAGTTCTTTTGGGCTAACTCCGTAAATTTCCTTGAAGCATTTCGAAAAATATGACGGTGAAGAGAACCCGACGTTATAACTGATTTCACTAATTCTCATATCCTCTTGTTCTTCTATCAAGTCTTTAGCTCTTTGTAATCTTATCTTTCGGATAAGTTCGTTCACACTAAGACCGGTGAGTAATTTATTTTTTCGATACAACTGACTTCTACTCAGGTTAAATTCACTAGCTAATGTCTCTACATTTAAATTTGGGTCTTTAAGATTCGTTTTGATGTAATTGATGAGGTTAAGCAAAAATTGTTGATCTAAAGATGAAGCCTCAGACTGAATGTTTTCATCAATAACCGTATTCACGTATTTGCTGTACAGCAAGCGCCTGTTATGGATAAGCTGCTTCACTTGTGAACGCATCACACGCATTTCAAAGGGCTTGTTGAGATATACATCTGCTCCTGCTTCAAGACCATCAACCCAATCTTCTGTCATGGCTTTGGCAGTTAACATCAAAACAGGAATATGGCTGGTCTTTAAATTGTTTTTAAGTTGCTTACAAAATTCATAGCCGTTCATTTTTGGCATGATAACATCAGTAATAACAGAATCTGGCATGTGGTTGATGGCCATTTCGAGTCCTTCTTTACCGTCTTCTGCAACAAGAACTTTATAGTCATTTCTCAACTCTTGAGATAAGTAAGTTCTAAGCTCAAGATTATCTTCAATAACCAAAACCGTGTTTCTGGAGTTGTCGGGTCTTGTCAATTTAGCAAGGGAATCCATCTTTTGAATCTTAGGCTTCTTATCAATAGGACTTTTAGTTTTTTCCTCATTTGGTATGAAATTGTAATGCTCCTCTTCGAGTGGTATAAGAATGATAAATTTAGTTCCTAATCCTACTTCACTTTCTACTTGAATATCTCCTTTATGTAAATCCACAAAACTTCTGACGACCTCCAGGCCAATACCTGTCCCGTTATAGTACTGTTCATTTCTATCTTTGATTTGATAAAATCGCTTAAAAATCTTACCGAGTTCATCTTTAGCAATTCCTTTGCCTGTATCTTCTACGCTGATTTCAAGTGCAGAGGTTGCTGTATCAGAGTCTAAACCGTCAAAATGGTAACCTTCTTTCCTGTCAGCTTTGATACGTATGATTCCATTATTTGAAGTACTTTTAAAAGCATTGGAAAGAATATTAAAGATTATCTTTTCTAGCTTGCTTTTGTCTGCCCAAACCTTTGTGATGCTTTCATCTATTTCCAAACTCAATGCGATATTTCTCTGGTGGGCTTCTTCCTCAAAATGTTCTATGATTTGTTTGAGGAATTTATTAATCTCAAAAAAGCTTAAGTTCAAAGGCATTTCACTAAATTGAAGCTTTCTGAAGTCCATAAGCTCATCGATCAATCGGTTGAGTCTCAATGTATTTCTATGAATGATTTTTAATTTATCCTTAAATTTTTTAGAGCCTGAACTCTCTTTCAGAATATCATTTAAAGGACTCATTATAAGCGTTAGTGGTGTTCTGAATTCGTGAGAGATATTAGTAAAAAATTGAATTTTTTTATCATTTAAAAACTCTTCTTGCCGGTGTCTCTCTCGTTCTTGTGCAATAGCTCTTTTTGTTTGAATACGCTTATCAATAAACCTAATGGTAAGCACAAAAAGTACGAAAGAGACCAGAATGTAAGAGCTGATAGCAAAAGAGGTTAACCACCAAGGGTTGAGGATCTCAAGGCTTAAGCTTTTATACGTTTCATTCCATAATCCATCACTGTTGGATGCTTTTACTTTGAAAGTATAATTCCCAGCAGGTAGATTTGTGTAAGTTGCACTTCGAGCTGTGTTGACATAATTCCAATCTTCTTCAAAACCTTCTAGATAATAAGCAAATTCAATTTTTTCTGGTCGCGTAAAGTCCACAGATGCAAAATCGATTGTGAAAACAGATTGATTGTGTTTAAGAGTGATGTGCTTGGTTTGAGAAATGACTTTTTCCAATGGTGAATCTTCCTGTGCGGGAGAAACTAATTGATTGAACACTCTAAAACCTGTGAGGTAAACCTTTGGTTTTGTTTCGTAAACAGGTAAATTCTCAGGGTCAAAAAAGTTAATACCTTCATAACTGCCAAAATATAGAGATCCGTTTTTGTCTTTATAAGCTGCATGATTATTAAAGTCATTGCTTAATAAGCCATCATTTACAGTGAAATTGTTGACCACATTAGTTGTTTTGTCTATCACAGATAAACCATTATTTCCAGCAGCCCAGATACAACCTTTGTTATCTTCTATTATAGTGGAGACTGTAACTTTATTAAAATCACTTTCAGAATCCATCCAGTGGAACGTATCTGTTATCATGTTATACCGGCAGAGTCCAGCACCATCTGTTCCTATCCAAATATTTTTTGAAGAATCTTCATAAATATCCAATACTAAACTAGTGTAAGAGTGATTTTTGTTATTGTAAAACCTAGATGACATTTCTTTAATTTCATATTTACCATCATGAATTCGTAGCTTAAATAAGCCTTCGTTTCCTCCTATCCAAACATGATCTTCACTATCTACATAAACACTTCTTACATCACTATAGCTTATTCTTTTATCAAAAAATGGGTCTTCATCATAAGCTTTAAATGTTTTGGTTTTAGGATCAAAGGAATGGATGCCCCTGGAAAAGGTTCCAATCCAAATGGTCCCTTTAGAATCTTCAGAAAAGCTTAAAACCCTATTGGTTTCCATTTCTCCAGCTGTACTTTCTACTGAATAATTTATAAAAGTTGTTGCCCCTTTTTTTAGAAAATAAATGCCATAATCCCAAGTTCCTATCCAAATGTTTCCATTTGTATCCCTATAAATAGTTTGAACATCTGGTGAGTTTAAGCCGTTTGCAGTGCTGTTATTGTTGTTAAGTAAATGCGTAAAAGTATTGGTAGAGGGCTCATATACATCTACTCCACCACCGTCCATTCCTATCCATAACCTGTTTTGGTCATCTTTTAAAATACTTGTAACAGAGCTGGATTGGAGGGAGTTAGAATCATTAGGTTCACTGCGTATGTCTTTAAATTTGTCATAAAATTCATCGTAGACTCCTACACCATTATTGTAATAACTTATCCAAATTCGCTTTTGGTTATCCTGAAATATCTCCCAGATGGAATTGGATTTGATACTATTATTGCTGTATTTTGAATTCAAATAATGATTAACGATTTTTCCGCTTTTATCCAATTCAAATAAGCCATCATTTTCCGTTCCACATAGAAGGGTATTCCTTGGGGTATATAAAAGTGAAAGAATCCTTTTGGAGGTGATTTCTAACTTTTCTAAGTTATAACGTCCGTTCTCATTCCTGTCGATTTTGACCAATCCATTTGACGTGGTCCCAAGCCAAATAGTTCCTTGGGAATCTACAGTCATGGTTTTAATATGGTCGTCAACACTGTCCTCACCTTTATTGGTGGTAAAAGTTAAAGGTGATACCTTTACCTGATCTGTATCATATTCAAAAAGGCCCATATCGGTTCCGATTAGAGTTTTTGTATCAAATACAGTAATACTATTGATCAAAAGATTTCTTATTTCTTCAACACCTTCAATCTTAACAGCTTCAGAAACAAAAGTTTCAGTATGGACTTTGAACAAACCATACTCATGGGTTCCAACTAATATAAATTTTTCGTCAATTTGAAATATGGTATGCACAGAAACAGAATGGTTAGCCATATTTTCAAAAAGTTGAATCGTAATAAATTTATCTTTATCCCTATCATAGCGGTCAAGGCCTTTAGCGGTCCCTACCCATAATTTGTTACTTAAATCTATGAATGTAGTGTAGATAAGTGAGTTGCTAAGGTTGGCTGGGTCATTTTCACTGTATTGATAAGACTTGTAATCCAATCCATTAAACTGGAATAGCCCTAATCCATTAGTTCCCATCCAGAGAAATCCCTCTTTATCTTGGGACATACTGGCAACAGCACGTTGCGTAGGAAGTTGTTGAAGTGTTTCAAAGTGGTATTTTGGATAATCCGTTGGTTGCCCGCTTATAGTTGAAAAAGCTAGAAATGCTGAAAATAAGAGCAATTTAAATATGTAGGTTTTAATAGTCAATTCTGAAGTTTAAGATTATCACTATAAATATATTAATTAATTGGTCATAATGACCATATGATAACTATTATTTCTGATTCACTTAATCACTTCTTCTGTTTTTAAAGAAAAATTGAAATGATATTTATTGATTTATATTATTTCAAATCAGCTGTCAACAAAATAAATAAGAGCTCCTTTGGCTTTAGTATGTTTTATGATTACCAAGTTGAAAATACTAATCGAGTCCTAATGTTACTTGAGGATTTTAGAGTTTTTTAAACTCAAATTATGTTAAACTTAACTTTCAAACTCATTAAGATTGAAATTCACATTAGATTAAAGTTGACCTCTCCTTATTAAATAATTGTTTTGTTACTCTTGCTTGGATGTAGTGCTTATCAAAAAATTGAAAAATTAAATAGTGTTGAACATGAGGTTATGTTTAATTTGCAAAAAGCTAAAGCTTGGCTGTGCGGGCACAAAAACCGGGGAAAGCAAACCTTACCATTTATCTTTAAAGCAAATAAGACTCAAATTACACTAGTATGTGGATGTTATGGTGTATTGAGGTTTCACATTGAGAAATTTCATGAAAATTGTTAACTTGATGTCAAACTTTATTTTGAAAATGCTTTATTCTGTTCAAAGTGAATTATTTTTAAATCAAAAAATGAAATCTATTCTTCTTGTTTTTTGTTTTTCCATAGGATTATATACTCAAGCTCAATCTAAATCATCTATTATGAGTTTACATGATTTTTCTGTTCAAACTATTGAAGGCGATATACTCGATTTATCTTCACTAAAAGGCAAAAAAGTATTGGTGGTAAATACAGCCTCAAAATGTGCATATACCCCACAGTATGAAAAGCTTCAAAGTCTCTATGATACTTATGGAGGTGAAAATTTTGTAGTTATAGGGTTTCCAGCAAACGATTTTTTGCGTCAAGAACCTGGAAGTGATTCAGAAATACAATCGTTTTGTGAAAAAAATTATGGGGTTACTTTCCCGATGATGTCTAAGATAAGCGTAAAAGGCAAAGATATGCATGAGGTTTATCAATTCTTAACTCAGAAATCCAAAAATGGATTTTCAGATAATAAGGTGAAATGGAATTTTCAAAAATATCTAATCAATGAAAACGGACTGCTAGAAAAAGTATTTCCTCCAGGGACTTCACCCATGGATAAGGGCATCATCGATTGGATAAAAGCTTAGCAAGACAAATTTAATTAAAAAAAGCTTCTCGGTTAAGAGAAGCTTTTTGCTTAAGTACGGGCGGAGAGACTCGAACTCTCACACCTCGCGGCACTAGATCCTAAGTCTAGCGTGTCTACCAATTCCACCACGCCCGCCTAATTTGGGATTGCAAATATAAATAATTTATTATTTTATGGATAGGTCTTCCCAAAAAAATATTTGATAAAAAATCCACATTTTTAAGTTGATTCTTTTATCAAATAAACAGTTTTACAACTAAGCTTCAGATTTGGCAATTTTGATGGCTTCTACAATTTTATGTTCTAGCTCTTCCATCAGTTCTGGATTGTCTAGCAACAATGTTTTTACAGCATCCCTACCTTGACCTAACTTAGTGTCTTCATAGCTAAACCAAGATCCTGCCTTTTTGATGATTTCATAATCCACACCTATATCGATAATTTCACCAATTTTTGAAATCCCCGTTCCGTACATGATGTCAAACTCTGCCATTTTAAACGGTGGAGCTACTTTGTTTTTGACCACTTTTACCCGGGTTTTATTACCCATTACGTCGCTACTCGAATTTTTAATTTGGGTAGAACGTCTGATGTCTAAGCGCACCGAAGCATAAAATTTCAAAGCATTACCACCGGTAGTGGTTTCAGGATTGCCAAACATAACCCCGATTTTTTCACGTAATTGATTAATAAAAATCACCGTACAGTTGGTTTTGCTAATGGTAGAGGTCATTTTTCTGAGCGCTTGAGACATTAGCCTTGCATGTAGCCCCATTTTAGAGTCTCCCATTTCACCTTCAATCTCACTCTTTGGTGTTAAGGCTGCAACGGAGTCAATCACAATAATATCAATGGCACCAGATCGGATTAAGTTTTCGGCAATTTCCAGAGCTTGTTCTCCATGGTCTGGCTGTGAGATGATAAGGTTGTCTATATCAATATTCAAGTTTTTAGCATAGGTTCTATCAAAAGCATGTTCTGCATCGATAAATGCAGCAATCCCTCCTGCCTTTTGAGCTTCGGCAATAGCGTGCAGCGTTAATGTGGTTTTTCCAGAAGATTCTGGACCGTATATTTCTATGACTCTGCCACGAGGATAACCGCCAACGCCCAGTGCTAAATCTAAACCTAAAGATCCTGAAGAAATAGCTTCTACATCTTGTACAGCTTGATCACTCATTCGCATTACAGTCCCTTTGCCGTAGGTTTTGTCTAATTTGTCCAAAGTTAACTGCAAAGCTTTTAACTTTGAATCTTTTACATTGTCATCTTTTGCCATAGTTATTCTATTAATTTCTTTTGATGTAAAAATAGTATTTCTTTTTAAAATTTAACTTCATAAACGCAACCATTACAAATTTATGTATCTAATAGTAAATTATTGTTTTTGAGATTTCTTAGAAAAACATGTATATCATCTAAAGACAACAATACGGTTTCTTTTATGACCGTTTCTAGTTGCAAAATCGACGGGGGTTGACGTTGTTACCGTTATTGAATTTAAAACAAATTTAAAAATGTATAACAACGAATTAGACAAACCTTGTTGTATATGCAACATTTAGAAAAAGCCTCTTTTAAGCAAGAGGCTTTTTTCTTGCTTAAAAGTTTAGTTTAACACATTTTAACAAAAAAAAATTAAATTCACCTATCTACAAAAGAAAAACTCTACTATATTTGCATCATCATCTACCAATTTTCGGTGAATGATTTATAAAGAAGAGGCGAGAGACAGGCTCAAAGACCCTCGGCAACCTCAACAAAGTGTTGAAAGGTGCTAATTCCTGCCCAAAAAAGGGAAATATAAATTATAAGGAAAATGAACTTGTATTTTTTAAACACCGAAGTATCTTACTCAAAAACTAGCGTAGATAAATCAATTCCTTTTGCTACTGTAAATATGCGAATGCTCACGCCTATGTCGTGCTGTTGTTGTATGTGCGCATAGGCCATATCCTACTTTTTTTTTAAACTCCTACTTTCTTCCTTGGAAGTTCGCCGAGTTCCCCCTTCATCAATTAATTTTTTAAAACTTATATCATATGTCAACATTAAAATTTGAAAGTTTACAACTTCACGCAGGTCAAGAAGCAGATCCAACAACAGGTTCTATTGCAGTGCCAATTCATCAAACCTCATCTTACAAATTCAAAAACTCCGAGCAAGCCGCCAAACTCTTTGGTTTGCAAGAATTTGGAAATATTTATACCAGGATCATGAATCCTACCACAGATGTTTTTGAAAAACGCATAGCTGCATTAGAAGGAGGAGTTTCTGCGGTAGCCACATCTTCTGGTCTCGCTGCCCAATTTTTAGCTTTATCTACAATTTTGGAAGCTGGAGACAATTTTGTATCGACCTCATTTCTTTATGGCGGCACCTTTAATCAGTTTAATGTCACTTTTAAAAAACTTGGTATAGAAGCGCGATTTGCAAAAGGTGATGAGCCTATCTCCTTTGAGACACTCATAGATAATAAAACCAAAGCCATTTACTTAGAAACTATTGGTAATCCAGAATTCAACATTCCAGATTTTGAAGCTATTGCAAAAATTGCTCAAAAGCATGAAATACCGCTTGTAGTAGATAACACATTTGGCGCTGGTGGCGCCATAGCGCAACCAATTAAACACGGCGCCAACATCGTTACTAGTTCAGCAACCAAATGGATTGGAGGTCATGGCACAAGTATAGGTGGAGTTTTAGTAGATGCTGGAAACTTCAATTGGGCCAATGGAAAGTTCCCTAGATTTACAGAACCCTCTGAAGGCTATCACGGGCTAAAATTCTGGGATGTCTTTGGAGAAAATAACCCACTAGGTCTGCCCAATGTGGCTTTCGCTATTAAAGCAAGAGTAGAAGGGTTAAGAGATTTTGGGCAATCCTTGAGCCCGTTTAACTCTTTTCTTCTTCTCCAAGGACTTGAAACCTTGTCGTTGAGGTGTGAACGTCATTCTGAAAACGCCTTAAAATTAGCTCAACATTTAGAAAAGCATCCGCAAGTTGAATATGTAAATTACCCTGGCTTAAAAAGTTCTCCTTATCATGAGAATGCCAAAAAGTACCTCCGTCATGGATTTGGTGCCGTGCTGTCTTTCAAACTCAAAGGTGATGTAAAAGAGGCAGACCAACTGGTAGACTCACTGCAGCTTATTACTCACACTGCCAATGTGGGAGATGCTAAAACATTAATTATTCATCCGTCTTCTACTACCCATCAACAGCTTAATTTAGAAGAGCAAAAAGCCTCCGGTGTTTATCCAGGATTACTTCGTATATCTGTAGGAATTGAGCATATAGACGATATTATAAATGATTTAGAACACGGGTTTTCTCAACTTAAATAATTAAAAATTATGAGTATTTCAAACTTTTCAATAAACGGAACAAGCATTAATTCAACTCTGTATCAAGGGAACTCTAGGCAATTTAACTTTTTGGTAGATGAGCCTCAAGAGCTTGGTGGTCAAGATTTAGCAGCCAATCCTGTAGAATATTTACTAGCTGGTTATGCTGGTTGCCTCAATGTGGTTATCAATTTGGTAGCCAAAGAACTCGATATTAAGCTTTACGATATTCAAATCAATATTAACGGAAACATAGAAGCTTCCAAATTTTTAGGGCAAAGTGAAGCGGGAAGAGCTGGTTTTCAATCCTTAGATGTAGATATAGATTTTGTGACCAATGCAACACAAGAACGCATTAATTTTCTGTTGAAAAACGTCAAACAACGATGCCCGGTTAATGATAACTTGAGGAACGAAACACCAATACAATATCAAGTAACTACATCACCTTACAACGAGGAAGTTTATGCCTAAAGTCTTTCATTATCAACACCCTTTTGAGCTTGAAAGTGGCGAAGTTTTACCTGAGCTTGAGTTGGCCTATAATACTTTAGGTCAGCTCAATGCAGAGGGTACCAACGTAATTTGGATTTGCCATGCGCTTACCGCCAATGCGCATCCAGAAGAATGGTGGCCTGGTATTTTTGATAAAGCAAAAGGTATTGATTTAGCAAAGTATTTCGTGATTTGTGTAAACACGATTGGCTCCTGTTACGGTAGTACCAACCCACAGAGTATACACCCAGAAACCAAATTACCCTTCGGCTTAAGCTTCCCGAAATTCAGCATTAGAGATATTTCTAAAAGTTTAAACCTCTTAAGTCAACATCTTGGTATCCGTAAAATCAACTACTTGCTCGGAGGTTCTATGGGAGGCATGCAAGCGATGGAATGGGCTATACAAGAACCTGAAAAAATTGAAAACTTGATTGTACTTGCTACAAGCGCAAAACATTCCTCCTGGGGAATTGCCTTTAACGAAACCCAACGCATGGCTTTAGAAGCAGACTCGAGTTTCTACAAAAACCAAGCGGAGGCCGGCAAAAAAGGTTTGGAAGCTGCAAGAGCAATTGCCTTATTGAGTTATAGAAATTACAGGACTTACCAAACCACTCAGATAGACCAAGAAAACACTACGGATAGCTATAGAGCGTCTTCCTATCAAAATTATCAAGGTCAAAAACTCTCAAGACGATTTGATGCCAAGGCCTATTGGTATTTGACTAAAGCTATGGATAGTCATGATGTGGGAAGATACAGAGGAGGATGTGAGAAAGCGCTGTCAAAAATCAAGGCGAAAACCCTCGTGATTGGCATCCAGAGTGATGTGTTGTTCCCTATAGAGGAGCAAACGTTTTTAGCGAAACATATTAAAGAGGCTAAGTTGGAAATCATAGACTCTATCTATGGTCACGATGGATTTTTAATCGAGATTGAAACCATTAAAATTTTATTACAAACACACTTTAAATTATAAGTCATGTCAAAATTAACTATTGGTTTATTTGGCTTTGGCAGCGTAGGTTCAGGAATTTACCACGTGCTTAAAAAGCGATCTATTCCAGATATCAACATAAAAACTATTGTGGTAAAAACACCACAAAAACCAAGATCTGTAGATTCTTCAAATTTCAGCTACAAGGCGGAAGATATTTTGGAGGATGCAGACATTAATGTTGTTTTAGAGCTGATTGATGATGCAGATGCAGCTTACTCTATTGTAAAGAAAGCCCTAAACCGTAAGAAACACGTTATTTCTGCAAACAAAAAAATGCTGGCAACGCATTATCAAGAGCTTATTTATCTTGCTCAAAGCCAGAGAGTTAGTTTGCTTTACGAAGCTGCTGTATGTGGTAGTATTCCTGTTTTGAGAACATTAGAAGAATCCTTTAGCCACGATACCTTAACCAGCTTAAGAGCGATTAGTAATGGAACGTCCAATTATGTGTTGACACGGCTCTTTCAAAATCCTCAGCCTTTTGAGGATATCATCACTGATGCCCAAAAACATGGTTTCGCTGAGTCTGACCCTACTCTGGACATTGATGGTTGGGATTCAAAATACAAATTAATTCTTACCAATTATCACGCTTTTGGGGTTCTGAATTCGCCAGACGAGATATTGAATACTGGAATCCGTCATATCAAGCCTGAAGACATTGAATTTGCTAAAGATCAAAACTTCACCATAAAGTTAATTGGTCATTCTAAAATTGTTGATGATCAGCTAGAGGCTTATGTTGCACCACAATTTATTCCAAACTCTGAAGCCATAACGTCCATACATTTTGAAAATAATGCAGTGGAGCTTAATGCAGATTTCGCCCATCAGCAACTGCTTCAAGGCAAAGGAGCGGGGAGTATTCCTACGGCCAGTGCCGTGCTTTCAGACGTAGTATCTTTGTTAAAATCTTACACCTACGCATATACTAAAGCTCAATACAATGGTCCACATTTTAATGGAGATAAACGCATTAAAGTCTACATCTCTTCCTATATTGAAGAAGATTTAATTCCTTTTGAATTTGATACTGAAGTGTTGCACGGGACGCAGCGTAAGTTGCATTATAGAATTGGAAAATTAAGCCTTCAATCCCTTAAAGCCCAGCTTGAGCTGTCCTCTAAAGAAGTATTTATTTCTGTGTTTCCAGAACTTAATTTAAACTAAAAATAACCTGCCATAGTTACTTAGATTGAAAAAGCCCTGAGAGATCGGGGCTTTTTTATCACGCGTTGAATACCCTTCTTAATCTTCCCTCAAGGGAAGAAACTCTGGCTCAAAATGAATAAAAGAAATTCTAATTTAAAGTTTCCCTTGAGGGAAATGCCGAAGGCAAAGGGTGTTTCAAAAAAGAATTATCTTTAAAATGTAAGCCTTGATAACAATGAGAAATCATAACATCTTACCGTACACTAAAGCTTCTAGAGAACTTGCAAAAGAATTGAGGAAAAATATGACTCCAGCTGAGAAGGTGTTTTGCAATGCAGCGAAAGGTTCTAAACTCGGTGTTGTGGTAAGGAGACAAATGCCAATTTTAGATTATGTTGTTGATTTCTATATTAAAGAGATTGGCCTTGCCATAGAAATTGATGGGAGCAGTTATGATAACAGAGCTTTAGAAGATGGCCTAAGGCAAACCAGAATTGAAAAACTAGGCGTTCGATTTGTTCGGTATAAAAATGACCAAATCCTCAGCAATTTACCCGAAGTTATTCTAAATCTAAAAAAGTTGATTGATGAATTAAACACTTAAATATTTCTTTCATAACAATCGTCTCGGTCTTCCCTCAAAGGAAGAGGTTTAATTCAAAAAAATATGCTTATGTAGTGAAGTGTGGTCTTTTCCCTTCTTGCATCCAACGAGTGGAACGAGAGGAATGCATTATGCCGATAGGCAAAGGGTGTTAACCAGCAGGAAAATCTAACTGATCACAAAATTAAAAGCTACCACATCAAAAAACACCCATCTTAATCTTCCCTGAAGGGAAGAAAA
>PXBV01000246.1 GCA_003565575.1 Psychroflexus sp.
ATCAAGGTATCGCATTTTACAGCTTCAAAAGGCGTGCTAACGCCATCCACTTCATTTTTATAATCTCCTGTAAATACCCAAACTTCGCCTTTGTGTTCTACCCGGATTTGAGAACTGCCTATCACATGACCAGCAGGGTGCAAACTGAATTTCACATTATTGATGGTAAAGGATTCGCCGTAGGCTTTGCCTTCCACATCAATGTCTCCCAACCTGTGTTTCATAATGGGAATTGTGTTGTGATGCGTGATGTATTTTTTGTTTCCCCAGCGGGAATGGTCAGCATGCCCGTGAGATATGATGGCTTTATCGACTTTTCGCCAAGGGTCTAGATACACATCTGCTGCGGCGCAGTATATTCCATTTGGATTGAAGGCGAGTAAAGGGGTTTTCATAAATTTTTGGACTAATCTATAACTAATATATTACCTCCCATTTTTGTGTTCCGCTCTAAAGAAGAAGGATTACCAAACACAGTTATAGTTCCTCCGGCAGTTACGCTAGCTGTACAATTTTCAGTAGCATACACAGTGGCTTCTCCTCCATAGCTGATGCTCACGTTTGTCGTTTCAGAGATTAAATCATCTCCATCATATGAAGCCCCTGTTTTCACCTCAACACTTGTTGTTTTTGCAGAACCTACCAAACTTATGCTAGCTCCTGTCACAGATTTAATTGATAAATTCTTAACCTCTAGTTCGCCACCAATATAACTGCCTTCTGAAGCGACTAAACTGATTTTACCTTGATTTACTTTTGACATAAACTCAACTTCAGAACCACTTCTTGCTTTCAATTCTTCTACACTTTTAGCGTAAACAATAACAAGAATTTCAGCTTCAGAAAAGAGATGCCCAACAGGTAAACTGAGTTGAAGTTCGCCCTTTTTAACTTCAATATTCACTTTATCACGTTCAGCACCTTTGACTTCAATTTTATTTTCTTCTGAATCTGTTACGATTTCAACAAAAAGTCCCGTGGATACTCTTATGGATGTAAAGTCTTTTTCTGGTGATATTGATTTTTCTTGAGCAAAAACTGAAGTCGAGGCGATTAAAAATAAACAAACAATAAAGTTGATGTTGGATTTCATGGGTTTCGAATTTGAAGATATTCAAAAGTAATAGATTCTAACATCAGCCTACATTAATTTTTACACAAAAGTTGATCTCACGTATTTTTTTGGTTTCAGTATATTTGGCACAGAATATTGAATTATGAAACTTCCAGAAGGCAAAAAAATTTATTTTTCTAGTGATAACCATTTAGGAGCGCCAACACATTCTGAAAGTTTGGAGCGTGAAAAAGTGTTTGTGTCTTGGCTGAATAGCATTAAAAGTGATGCTCACGCTATTTTCCTTTTGGGTGATTTATTTGATTTCTGGTTTGAATATCGTGAAGTCGTGCCCAAGGGTTTTGTAAGGACTTTAGGCAAACTTGCAGAGCTTAAGGATTCTGGAATTGAGATTTATTATTTTGTAGGAAATCATGACTTATGGATGGAAGGCTACTTTGAAACGGAACTTGGCATCCCTGTGTTTCACCAACCTAAAGTATTTCAAATCAATAGCAAACGGTTTTTTATTGGGCATGGAGATGGGCTTGGCCCTGGCGACTTAGGCTACAAACGTATGAAAAAAGTATTTACACATCCTGTTTCAAAGTGGCTGTTTAGGTGGTTACATCCAGATTTGGGTGTAAGGCTTGCAAAGTATTTATCTGTTAAGAATAAATTGATTTCTGGAGATGAAGATGCGCAATTTCTCGGAGAAGAAAATGAATGGCTGGCGCTTTATGCAAAGCGAAAGTTAGAAACTGAACATTACGATTACTTTATATTCGGGCATAGACATTTACCCATGGAGATAAAAGTAGGAAACCACTCCAAATATTTTAACCTAGGAGATTGGATAGTTCATTACACTTACGGTGAATTTGACGGAGAACGCTTCAAACTAAAAACTTTAGAACAAAAAGCCCTGAATAAAATATAAACAGGGCATTTAGAATTATAAGTTTAGAACTAAATCTTTATTTAATAGATTTAGAATCGCTGTTGCTTTCACTTGGCTCATCTTCTTTGGAAGCGTCTTTAAACTCTTTAATTCCGCTACCAAGACCTCTCATCAATTCTGGTATTTTCTTGCCTCCAAATAACAAAAGAATTGCAATACCAATGATAACCCATTGCCATGGTCCAACCATTCCCATAATAACATTAAGTATATTCATGACTTTAAATTTGATACAAAATTAAGGATAAAAATCTAAACCAAAGGTTTATGAATCTAAAACCTACATAAATTAACTTTATTCTATCTTTGCAAGAGTAAATTATGTATGGAATCAACTAAGAAAGATAGACGAAAAATTAAACAAAAGTTGCTTCATAAGTACCGTTTGGTCATTTTGAATGAGGACACTTTTGAAGAACGGCTTTCTTTTCAACTCTCCAAGCTTTACGTCATTCTATTAACGGTGGTTTCCATATTGTTATTGATTTCTGGAACAGCTTTACTAATAGCCTTCACTCCATTAAGAGAATATATTCCAGGCTACTCCTCTACTGCTCTAAAAAATCAAGCAACACGCCTAACCATGACTGTAGATTCTTTAAGTAATGTGGTAGAAAAAAACTCCACCTACTTTCAATCCATTAGAAATGTCTTAACAGGACAAATAGATTCTATAGAGGCTCAAAAGGTATACAGCACAACTAATGACTTACCGCTAATAGACCCAGACACAGTCAACTTAACTGCTTCTCAGCAAGACTCGATATTAAGAGTAAAAGTAGAGCAGGAAGACAAGTATAATTTATTGGAGATGGCAACTTTTAGTTCAAATTTCACGCTATTCCCTCCTGTATCTGGCAAGATTTCAGATCGCTATAATGTAGAGCAAAAGCACTACGGGGTGGATATAGTCACAAAAAAAGACGAACCTGTAAAAGCCACCTTAGATGGAACCGTTATATTTGCAGAGTGGACAGTTGAAACTGGATTTGTCTTAATAATAGAACACAGTTTTGGATTGATTTCTGTATATAAACATAATGACTCTCTATTGAAAAGCCAAGGAGATTTGGTCACTGCAGGAGAAGCAATTGCAGTTGTAGGAAATACAGGCGAATTTTCTTATGGCCCTCATTTACATTTTGAACTTTGGCTAGACGGATACCCCGTTAATCCAGCAGATTACATCAACTTTGAAGAATAAGAATTTATGTCGATAAAATCCTTTGGTGCAAAACTATTTGCAAAATACATCGCTTCCAAAATCAACAATTGGTCATCCAAACCTGTGGAAACTCAACAAAAGGTTTTTAAAACCCTAATAAGGGAAGGAAGAAAAACAAAGTTTGGAAAAGACTTTGGCTTTGACAGCATAACCACTGAAGAAGATTTCTGCAAAAGTGTTCCCATTCAAGATTATGAAGGGCTGAAGCCTTATATAGATAGGGTTGTAAAAGGGGAAGAAGATGTCTTATGGCCTGGAAAACCCTTGTATTTTGCAAAAACATCAGGAACCACCAGTGGAGCTAAGTACATCCCACTTACCAAAGATTCTATACCCAACCATACCAATGCAGCCAGAAATGCTATTCTTTGCTATATAGCAGAAACTGGTAACTCAAGTTTTGTGGACGGTAAAATGATTTTTTTGCAAGGTAGCCCCAAACTTGACAAAAAGCATGGGATTCACTTTGGGAGGCTTTCTGGAATAGTGGCGCATTTCATTCCTGCCTATCTTCAAAAAAACAGACTGCCAAGTTGGGAAACCAATTCTATAGAAGATTGGAATCAAAAAATAGAAGCTATTGTGAATGAAACTTACCAAGAGGATATGACCATCATTAGCGGTATCCCCTCATGGGTTCAGACCTATTTTGAAAAGCTTCACAGCAAAACCGGTAAGTCCATTTCTGAATTATTCCCAAATTTTCAGCTTTTTATTTACGGAGGTGTTAATTATGAACCTTACCGTTCCAAATTTGAAGAGTTGATTGGTGGCTCCGTGGATAGTATAGAGCTGTATCCTGCATCTGAAGGTTTTTTTGCATTTCAAGATACTAGAACAGAGGAGGGAATGCTTTTACAATTGGATTCTGGCATGTTTTACGAATTCATAAAAGCGGATGAATTTTTTAATGAAAATCCTGAAATTCTCACCATTGGAGAAGTAGAAGTTGGCGTCAATTATGTTATGATTATTTCTACCAATGCAGGGTTATGGAGATACAATGTTGGGGATACAGTGATGTTTACCAATACAAAACCTTATCGACTGAAGGTTTCGGGTAGAATTAAGCATTTTACTTCAGCTTTTGGAGAACATGTGATTGCTCAGGAAGTGGAGCAATCTATCATAAAAGCTTCAGAAGAATTTGGAGTGCAAATCAATGAGTTTACAGTAGCGCCACAAATCAATCCAAAAGAAGGATTACCTTACCACGAGTGGTTTGTGGAATTTCAAAAAGAGCCTAAAGACCTTGATGCTTTCAGAAAAAGAATAGATGAACTACTTCAAGAACAAAATTCATACTATAAAGACCTCATTACTGGCAATATGCTAAAAACTCTAATCATTACAAAAGTTCCCAAAAACGGATTTCAGAAATATATGAAGTCTTTAGGAAAACTTGGAGGACAAAATAAAGTGCCAAGATTATCTAACGACAGAAAGATTGCAGACGAACTTGAAAAACAACTTTTAGATTAATAGACAATAATAAATATATGACAGAACCTTTAAACATAGGTAGGAATAGAGCGCAAGAAAGCACCAATGCCATTGAGCGTATGTACATTACCATGAGGCATCTTTTTATAAGAGGTTTTTACAAACCTATGGGAGTATCTGGAGATACTTTGCGTGAAGCCTTGCTAACGCTTCGTCCAGAAATATATGGTAGCATCGCTGAGTCTAAAGTTGAATTGAGCGGACTTCAATACATCATAGAAAGGCTTCCCGAAGGCATTGAAGAATGCAGTTTTATCAACCTTACAAGCGACGAGGGCTATTCTGCTTCTCATTTTAAACCCATCATACCACCAAAGCGAAGACGAAACTGCTACCGCATTGATGAAGAACAAATGAATATTGAAATCACTCGTGGACGTTCAGAAATCTACGATATTCTTACTCACCTTACCTTTATGTTCATAGAGTCTCATAAAATCATGCAGAACGTGGTGATTAATGAAGCTGGACATACCTCTAGAGATTGGGAAAAATTGAAGGCAGCAGTCCTAAAAGAATCTGATTTATCTCAGAAGGAAAAAGAAATTGCCATTACGCACACCGCCAATATTTTGGGCAGAACCTTTGCAGAAATCAATCAGGTTTATGATAGGTTTGCCACGCCAAACAATCCACATAAATTTCTTCACCTCATTTATAGTTTAGGAAAACTCGCTATTCGTGAAGCTATTCATGGAGACAAACGCGTCATAACCTTTAGCCCGGTAGTTCGCGAACGACTTGGGCATCATATTCATGGTGAAGTTTGGGCAAATACCATCAAAAAAACATTGCACGAAAATAGTTTGTTGAACAGAAAAATTCACATCATCAGTGCCAACATGCACTCTGTGATGAACACTCTTTTCTCGCCTATAGCCCTTGAAGAATTACTCAAAGAAAAGTCAAATTTTCAGGTATATGAAGAGTTGAGTAACTTTAAAAATACCGAACTAAGGCAAACGGTAATCCAAAAAGCCAAAGAAGAAGGAATGATTGTTCTAGACGACACGAGTGGAACAAACATAGATGTACAGATTTTTGATCTTGCCAAATTGAGTCATTATAAAGGAAATAGCGAGCTCAATGGAAAAGAAAATGCACCTGTTATTATAGTGATGGATTATGCTTTTGGAGAGCAAGCTTATGAAACGATGGATGAGCTTCTCAAACCCTTCAAAGACGGAGAAGGAAAAGTCTTTATGAATGTGGATTCCAT